>JAUJME010000005.1 GCA_030447005.1 Solirubrobacteraceae bacterium
TCACGCTGACCGACGACCTCGACGCGGAGTTCCCGGCGGTCGCGGCGCGCAAGCTGGGGATGAGCGCGGTGCCGCTGCTGTGCGCGCGGGAGGTGAAGGTCCCGGGCTCGCTGCCGCGGGTGATCCGGGTGATGATGCACTGCTACGGCGAGGACGGCCACCGCGCGCGCCACGTCTACCTCGGGGAGGCGCGCCGGCTGCGGCTCGACCTCGAAGGCGCTCAGTAGGCTGGCCGGATGGCCCTGGAGTTCGCCCAGAAGATCCGCCGGATCCCGGTCTACCCCGCCGCCGCGGGCTACGGCAGCGACGCGCCGGTGGCCAAGCTGGCCTCCAACGAGTCGCCGTTCGGCCCGCTGCCGAGCGTGGCCGAGGCGGCGGCGCGGGCGCTGGCCGGCGTCAACCGCTACCCCGACCCGACCAACAGCGCGCTGCGCGCCGCGCTGTCGGCCCGCCACGGCGTGCCGGCGAACCGGATCGCGATCGGCAACGGCTCCTGCGACGTCCTGCTCGCCGCGGGCGACGCGCTGCTCGAGCCGGGCGCCGAGCTCGTCTACGCGTGGCCAGCGTTCAGCGTGTATCCGCACCTCGCCGCGGCCTCGGGCGCGCGGGCGATCGAGGTCCCCCTCGACGCCGAGCACCGCCACGACCTCGAGGCGATGCGCGCCGAGGTCACCGTGGCCACGCGGCTGGTGATCGTCTGCAACCCGAACAACCCGACCTCGACCGCGCTGCCGCTGCCCGACCTCGCCGACTTCGTCGCCGATCTGCCGCGCAGCGTCGCGGTCGTCCTCGACGAGGCCTACTGCGAGTTCAACCTCCTCCAGGACCCCGACGAGTCGATCGAGCTGCTGCGCAAGCACACGAACCTCGTGCTGCTGCGGACCTTCTCGAAGATCTACGGCCTCGCCGGCCTCCGGGTCGGCTACGCGCTGTGCGGCTCGGAGGACCTGCCGCTCGCCGTCGACCAGGTCCGCCAGCCGTTCTTCTGCAACGCCGCCGCGCAGGCCGCCGCCGTCGAGGCGCTGCGCCACCAGGACGAGGTCGTCCGCCGCGTGGAGCGCAACCTCGCCGAGCGCCTCGCGCTGGAGGACGGGCTGCGGGGGCTCGGCCTCGACCCCGCCGAGTCGCAGGCCAACTTCGTGTGGTTCGACCTCGGCGAGGGGGTCGAGGAGCCCGAGGTGGTCCGCGGCCTCGCCGAGCGCGGCGTCCTCGTCCGCGCCGGGACCCCGCTGGGGCGCGAGGGCGCGCTGCGCGTCACCGTCGGCACCGAGGACGAGAACGAGCGCTTCCTCGCCGCCCTCGGCGAGCTGTTGTAGGCAGGCCCGCGCGGCCCGCGCGGGCCCCGGTCCGTGAACTGCGGCTGGTGAGGAGGCAGGAATACCGGCCTGAGGTGACACAGGTGACCGGATCCGCCGGCTGTGTCATCTGGTGCCGCCCAGAGCGGCGTCAAGTGACGCGTCACGCTCCGCGCGCCACCCGTGTCACATCGTGCCGGCGCCCGCCCGCAGGGACCACCTCCCCTCACCAGCCGGGGTTGACGTCCGGGCCCACCGCCCGCCCGATATACCGACACGCGTGCTCGCCGTCTCGCTCGCCATCCTCTCCGCCGCCCTGTGGGGTGGTGCGGACTTCCTCGGCGGCTTCACCGCGCGCCGGCTCGCCGTGCTGGTGGTGACGCTGCTCAGCCAGTTCGCGGGCCTCGTGGCGGTCACGGCGCTCGTGCTCGCGACGGGCGCGCCGCTCAGCGAAGAGGGCGCGCAGTTCGGGGTCGCGGCCGGCGTGGTCGGCTCGCTGACCTTCGCCGTCTTCTACGCCGCCCTGGCCGCCGGAGCGATGAGCCTGGTCGCGCCGCTGTCGGCCTGCGGCGCCGTCGTCCCGGTCGGCGTGGCGATCGCCCGCGGCGACGTCCCGGGGGCGCTCGCCTTCGCCGGGATCGCGGTCGCGCTCGCCGGGATCGTCCTGATCGCCCGGCGCGAGGACGCCGCGCTCGCGCTCACGCCGCGGGTGGTGGCGCTCGCGGCGGGCGCGGCGCTCGGCATCGGCACGGTCCTCACGCTCCTCCAGCTGGGCGCCGACGCCGGCGAGTCCTCCGCGCTGGGCGTCGTCGCGGCGGCCCGCGCGGCCTCCGTCTGCGTCACGGCCCTCGCCGTCGCCGCCACGCGGACGAAGCTGGCGACCGCCCGCGGCTCGCTGGGCATGATCGCGGCGGTTGGCCTCTGCGACACCGGCGCCAACGCGCTCTTCGCCCTCGCCTCCGAGCAGGGCTCCGACGCGCTCGTCGCCCTCCTGGGCTCGCTGTACCCCGTCACCACGGTGGTCCTCGCCCGCGCGGTCCTCGCCGAGCGGCTGAGCCGGCGCCAACTCGTCGGGGTCGGGCTCGCGATGGCGGGCGCCGCCCTCGTCTCCACGGGCTGAATCGACGAAAGACCGATGGGGGCCGGCCCGTCGCTCTGCTAGAACCCCTCACCAGAGCAGGCATGGCCGACCTCCGCACGCAGCCCTCCCGCACCACGCCCGCCGGCATCGCCGGCGCGCCGGCTGCCGCCTTCGGCCACGCCTCCTATCGCGCCTGGCGATTTAGCTAGGCGCTCGGGCGGGCGCGCACGCGCCGCCCCTGACGGGCCCGGACCGGGCCGAGCGCCGCTCCAGCGGGCGAACCACGCCCATCACCGCTCCGTACTCTTGTCAGGCGCTCTCGAATTGAGCAGAAAGGCTTCCTCCCCATGATGATCGTGATGAAGGCCTCGGCCACCGAAGAGGACATCCAGGCCGTCCTCGACCGGATCGAGCACTGCGGCGCTCGCGCCCACCCCTCCCGCGGCGAGGAGGTGACCGTGATCGGCGCGATCGGCGATCGCGAGCACGTCGAGCGCCTCGGCCTCGAGGGCGCGCCCGGCGTCGCCCAGATCGTCCCCATCCTCAAGCCCTACAAGCTCGCCTCCAACCAGCTGCGCGGCGGCGAGCGCACGGTGGTCGAGATCGACGGCCGGCGCATCGGCGGCGAGCACTTCTCGATGATCGCCGGCCCGTGCACGGTCGAGTCGCGCGACCAGCTGCTCACCACGGCGCGGATCGTCCGCGACGGCGGCGGCTCGCTGTTCCGCGGCGGCGCCTACAAGCCGCGCTCCTCGCCCTACTCCTTCCAGGGGCTCGGCCAGGAGGGCCTGCGGCTGCTCGCCGAGGCCAAGGAGGAGACCGGCCTGCCGATCGTCACCGAGCTCATGGACACGCGCGACATCGAGCCGGTGCTCGAGGTGGCCGACGTCATCCAGGTCGGCGCGCGCAACATGCAGAACTTCAACCTGCTCACCGAGATCGGCCGCTCCGGCCGGCCCGTGCTGCTCAAGCGCGGCGCCTCGGCGACGCTCGAGGAGCTGCTGATGGCCGCGGAGTACGTGCTCAAGGAGGGCAACCCGAGCGTGCTGCTCTGCGAGCGCGGCATCCGCACCTTCGAGACGGCCTACCGCTACACGCTCGACCTCACCGCCATCCCGGTGCTCAAGGAGCTCACCCACCTCCCGATCGTCGTCGACCCCTCGCACGCCGCGGGCCGCCGCGACCTCGTGCTCCCGCTCTCGCTGGCCGCCGCGGCGGCGGGCGCCGACGGCCTGATCACGGAGATCCACCCCCACCCCGAGCAGGCCATCTGCGACGGGCCGCAGGCGCTCTACGCCGACGGCTTCGCCGACTACCTCGAGCAGGTCGAGCGGGCGGCGCAGATCGCCGGCAAGGCCCTCTCCGCGGGGGTCTGACGCTGCGGGTCGCGCTCCTCGGCGTCGGGTTGATCGGCGGCTCGATCGGCCTCGCCGCCCGGGAGCGCGCGGGCGCGGCCGTGCGCGGGTTCGACCCCGCGCCCGGCACGCTCGACGCGGCGCTCGCGCGGGGGGCGATCGACACGGGCTGCCGCTCGGTCGCCGAGGCGGTCGCGGGAGCGGAGGTCGTGTTCGTCGCCGCCCCGGTCGGCGTCCTGCCCGCGGTGCTCGGCGAGGCGCTCGGCGCGGCCGGCCCCGACTGCGTGGTCACCGACGTCGGCTCGACCAAGCGGGCGGTGGTCACCGCGGTCCGCGACCCGCGCTTCGTCGGCGGGCACCCGCTCGCGGGCGCCGAGACGGCCGGCGTCGCCCACGCCCGCGCCGACCTCTTCGACGGGGCGACCTGGTACCTGACGCCGGCGCAGGGGACGACCGGCGTCCTCTACGACCGCCTCCAGCGGCTGCTGCACCAGCTCGGCGCCCGCCCCGCCGCGCTCGACGCCGAGACCCACGACCGGCTGATGGCGTCCGTCTCCCACCTGCCCCACGTCCTCGCCAACGTGCTGGTCGCCCAGGCGGCGCGGGTGCTCGACCGCGATTCCGAACGACTCCCGGCCACCGGCCCGAGCTTCCGCGACGCGACCCGGGTGGCGGGCGCCGCGACGCCCGTGTGGACGGACATCTACCTCTCCAACGCCGAGGCGCTGACCGCGTCGATCGACGACACGGTGGTCCGGCTCGAGGAGGTCCGCGCCGCCCTGGCCGCCCGCGACGGCGCGGCGCTCGCCGCCTGGAACGACGGCGCGCGGCAGGATCGCCGCCGGCTGCTCGAGGCGGACCTGGCCGGCGGGCCGGTCCACGAGCTGCGCGCGACCGTGCCCAACCGTCCCGGTGTGGTGGCCGAGGTGGCTCTGGCGCTCGGCCGCTCCGCTGTCAACATCCTCGACATGGCCCTGCACCCCGCCGCCGACAACTCGACGGGCGTGGTGGCGGTGTGGATCGCGGGGGACGAGCGCGCGGCGGAGGCCGAGGCGCTGCTGGCCGGGCTCGGCCTGTCGGTGGCGCGCGCGTGAGAGCCCGCTTCGGGCCCGGCGGCCGCCTGCGCGGCACCTACGTCGCGCCCCCGGACAAGTCGATCTCCCACCGCGCGGCGCTGCTGGGCGCGATGACCGCCGACCCGGTGCGGGTGCGCAACTACCTCGACGCCGCCGACACCCGCTCGACGCTCGATGCGCTGCGCGCGGTCGGCGCACTTGTGGAGGAGCGCCCCGACGGACTGCGGATCCGCGGCGTCGGGCTGACCGCCGCCGCCCAGTCCGACGACCCGATCGACGTCGGCAACGCGGGGACGCTGATGCGGCTGCTGCCCGGCTGGCTCGCGGGCCAGCGCTCGGGCGCCTGGGTGCTCGACGGCGACGCCTCGATCCGCCGGCGGCCCGTCGACCGGATCGCCGAGCCGCTGCGCGCGATGGGCGCCTTCATCGACGCCCGCGACGGCCGCTTCCCGCCCTTCACGGTGGCCGGCTCCCACCTGCACGGGATCGAGTACGCGCTGCCCGTCGCCTCCGCCCAGGTGAAGTCTTGCGTGCTGCTGGCGGGCCTGTTGGCCGACGGCACCACCACCGTCGTCGAGCCCGAGCCGAGCCGCGACCACACGGAGCGGATGCTGCTGCGCGCCGGCGCCCGGGTGGAGCGCGAGGGCGACCGCGTCAGCGTCGGACCGCAGGACGAGCTCGAGCTCGAGGAGTACACCGTCCCGGGCGATCCCTCCTCCGCGGCGTTCATGATCGCCGCCGCGGTGCTCGTGCCGGGCTCGCGGCTGGTGGTCGAGAGGATGGGGGCGAACTGGACGCGGGTCGGCTTCCTGCGGATCCTCGAGCGCATGGGGGCGGTGGTCGTCGGCCCGCTCGAGGCGGCGGGGGCGCCGCTGGGCCCGGACGAGCCGGTCGCCGAGCTCGACGTCTCCGCGGGGCCGCTGCTCGCCACCACCGTCGAGCCCGAGGAGGTCCCGCTGGCCATCGACGAGCTGCCGCTCGTCGCGCTGCTCGGGTGCTTCGCCGACGGCACCACCGTCGTGCGCGGCGCCGAGGAGCTGCGGCTCAAGGAGTCCGACCGGATCGCCACGGTGGTCGGCGGGCTGCGCCGCCTGGGCGCCGACATCGAGGCGACGGAGGACGGCTTCGCGGTGACGGGGGCCGGCGGGCTGCGCGGCGGCGTGATCGAGGCCCACGGCGACCACCGGCTCGCGATGCTCGGCGCGATCGCCGGCCTGGCCTCCGAGGACGGCGTCGAGGTCGACGGCATGGAGGCCGCCGCCGTCTCCTATCCGGGCTTCGAGGCCGACCTCGCGGCGCTGCTGGCCTGAGCCCTCGTAGCCTCCAGGGCATGGTCATCGCCATCGACGGGCCCGCGGGCGCCGGCAAGAGCACCGTCGCGCGCGCCGCGGCGGAGTCGCTCGGCTTCACCTACCTCGACACGGGGGCGATGTACCGCTGCGTGGCCCTCGCCGCCGCCGAGCGCGGCGCGCCGGCCGCCGAGGTCGCCGAGTCGGTCGAGATCGAGCTGGGCGACCGAGTGGTCCTCGACGGCCGCGACGTCACCACGGAGATCCGCACCCCCGAGGTCTCCGAGGGCGCTTCGCGCGTGGCCGCCGATCCGGCCGTGCGCCGGGCGCTGGTCGCCAAGCAGCAGGCGCTGCTCGAGGAGGGCGACTGGGTGGCCGAGGGCCGCGACATCGCGCTCGTCGTCGCCCCGGGCGCCGAGGTCAAGGTCTTCCTCACCGCATCGGAGCAGGAGCGCGCCCGCCGCCGCGCCGAGCAGCTCGGCTCCGCCGACGTGCAGGCCGTCCTCGCCGAGCAGCGCGAGCGCGACGAGCGCGACGCGACCGGCGATCGCTCCATCACCGAGCCGGCGCCCGACGCCGTGCCGCTCGACACCACGGGCCTCTCGCTCGACGAGGTCGTCGAGCAGATCGTCATGCTCGCGGTCGAGGCCCGCGAGATCGCGGGCTAGGACCCCGCACCGCGATGAAGGTCGCCGTCGTCGGCTATCCCAACGTGGGGAAGTCCTCCCTCGTCAACCGGCTCACGCAGTCGCGCGAGGCGGTCGTGCACGAGCGCGCCGGAATCACCCGCGACCGCAAGGAGCTCTCGACGGAGTGGAACGGCCGGCGGCTGACGCTGATCGACACGGGCGGCGTCGACCTCGAGGACTCCGACCCGCTCGCCGTCTCCATCCAGGACCAGGCGCGCGCCGCGCTCGCCGACGCCGAGGTCGCGCTGTTCGTGGTCGACGCCCGCGCCGGGCTGCGACCGGGCGACGAGGAGCTCGCCGACATCCTGCGCCGCGCCCACAAGCCGGTCGTCGTGGCCGCCAACAAGATCGACGGCCCGGCCGACCTGCCGCTCGCCGCCGAGTTCCACCGCCTCGGGCTGGGGGAGCCGCAGGCGGTCTCCGCCGCCCAGGGGCTCGGCACGGGCGACCTGCTCGACCGCCTCGCCGACCTCGCGCCGGAGGGCGAGGAGGAGGAAGAGGATCCCGACCTCGTCCGCCTCGCGGTGATCGGGCGCCCCAACGTCGGGAAGTCCTCGCTGGTCAACGCGTTCCTCGGGCGCGAGCGCGTGATCGTCTCCGACGTCGCCGGCACGACGCGCGACGCGATCGACACGCCGATCGAGGTCGACGGCCGGCCGCTGGTCCTGGTCGACACGGCGGGCATCCGCCGCGCCGCCAAGGTGTCGGAGTCCGTCGAGTACTACACGACGCTGCGCTCGCAGCGGGCGGCCGAGCGCGCCGACGTGGCGCTCGTGGTCTGCGACGCCAACGACGGCGTGACCTCCCAGGATCTCCGGATCGCCGACCTCGCCATGCGCTCAGGGTGCGCGACGGCGATCGTCCTCAACAAGTGGGACACCACCTCCGGCGACGAGTTCGACCTCGACCACGAGCGCGCCCGCGTCCACGCCAAGCTGCGGCTGCGCCCGAAGGTCCTCACCGCCTCCGCGCTCACGGGCCGTCACGTCAACCGCCTGCTGCAGGAGGCTCTTTCGCTGGCCGACCGCTACGGCCACCGGATCGCGACGCCGGAGCTCAACCGCTTCGTCGCCGACGTGGTCGCGACGCGCTCGCCGCCGGCCAAGCAGGGCCACCGGCTCAAGCTGCTCTACATGGCCCAGATCGGGACGCGGCCGCCGCGGTTCTCGATCCAGGTCAACTCGCGCCAGCGGGTGACCCGCGACTACGCCTACTTCGTCGAGAACCGGCTGCGCGAGCGCTACGGTCTGGAGGGCATCCCGCTGGTGATCGACTTCGCCGAGCGCAAGCGCCGGCCGCGCGGCGGGTGACGCGCGCCGCCGCGGTCCGCCGCCGCCGGATCGTCGCGCTCGGCGTCGCGGCGGCGATCGCGGTCGCCGCCGCGGTGCTGATCGCGCGCGCGCTCGGCGGCGACCGCCCGCCGGAGGACACCCTGGCCGCACTCGTCGGAGCCGACGCGCTGGTCTACGTCCACGCCTCGACGGACCCGGACCGCGGCGCCGACGCGGCACTCGCCGCCCGGGCCCAGCGCCTGCCGACCGTGCGCCGGCTGCGCGACGCCGCGCTGCGCCGCGTCGGCGCGCGCTCGCGCGGCTTCTCCTTCGCCCGCGACATCCGGCCGTGGCTGGGCGACGAGGCCGCCTTCGCGCTGCTCCCGGGCCCCCGCGGGCGCGCGGATTCGCTCATCCTGGCCCGCGTGCGCGACCGCGACCTCGCGCGCGTCTTCATCGGCCGCGCCGGCGCGACGCGCGCCACGACCTACCGCGGCGTGGCGGTCCAGCGCCTCGGCGACCTCTCCCTCGCGGTGGCCGGCGACGCGCTGCTGATCGGCCCCGACGCCGAGGTCCGGACGGCCATCGACCTCTCCGCCGGCCGCGGGCGCCCGCTCAGCCGTGCCCCCGCCTTCGCGCGCGCCGCCGCCGGGAAGCGGCCGGAGCGCCGCGTGGTCGACCTCTACGCGTCGCCGGCCGGGGCGCGCGGGGTGCTCGCGCCGCGCGCCGGGCCCTTGCGCGGGCTGCTCGCCGCCCCCGAGCTCGCGGCGCTCGGCGCGACGGTCACCCCGCGGAAGGAGGGGATCGCGGTCGGCGTCCGCGCCGCCCGGACGCGCCCGCCCG
Source organism: Solirubrobacteraceae bacterium (assembly GCA_030447005.1). The sequence goes on from JAUJME010000005.1 coordinate 8,900, forward strand.
CCCCCGGCTTCGCGCCGGCGGTGGTGCGCGCCGCGCCGCGCGAGGCCGCCGGCGTGCTCGGCCTCGGCAGCCTCGACCCGCTCGCGACGCGACTGTTGGCGGCGGCGCCGGTCCTCGCCTCCGTCGCGCGCGGCGCCGGGGTCGACGTCGAGGCCGACCTCCTGGATCCGCTGCGCGGCGGCGAGGTCGCCGTGTGGGCGACGACGGGGGGCATCGTCCCGGGCGTCGCGCTGGCCGCGACGACGCGCGACCCCGAGCGCACGCGCGAGGCGCTCGGGCGGCTCCAGACGCCGCTCGCCGCGGCACTCACGCCCGGCGACGAGGAGGCCGGCCAGGTCCCGCTCTTCGAGCAGCGGGTGATCGCCGGCGTCTCGGTCTTCGCCCTCGACGTCGCCCCGGGCCTCGAGCTGCTCTACGCGGTCGAGGGCCGCCGGGTGGTCGTCGCCACGAGCGCCGGGGCCGTCGCACGCGCCGTCGGGCGCGGTGGCATGGGCCCCGGCCTGCTCGGCGCCGCAGAGGCCCGAAAGAGGATCGAGATCCCGAGGAATGGGGCCGAGGCGGTACTCTTCTCCGACCCAGGCCAGCTCCTGGCGCTGGGCGACCAGATCGGCATCACCGCCGATCCCGCCCTTCAGGCGGTGCGAGAGGACCTCCGGCTGCTGCGGACGGTCAGCGCCATCGCCCAGCGCTCGGGGACCGACACGACCGCGGAGCTCTTTCTCGAACTGCCATGAGCCAGCTGAGCGACAACGAATACCTCTTCACGTCCGAGTCCGTCACGGAGGGCCACCCCGACAAGGTGGCCGACCAGATCTCCGACGGCGTGCTCGACGCGGTCATGCGGGACGACCCCGAGGGGCGCGTCGCCTGCGAGACGCTCGTCAACACCGGCCTGGTGGTCATCTCGGGCGAGATCTCGACCGAGACCTACGTCGACATCCAGGAGATCGCCCGCGAGACGATCCGCCGCATCGGCTACACGGACGCCGACCTCGGCTTCTCCGCCGACTCCTGCGCGGTCCTCAACGCGATCGACAAGCAGTCGCCCGACATCGCCCAGGGCGTCGATGCCGCCTACGAGAAGCGCACGGACCCCTCCGACGACGACGCGCTCGACATCGCCGGCGCGGGCGACCAGGGGATGATGTTCGGCTACGCGTCCAACGAGACCGACGAGTACATGCCGCTGCCGATCTCGCTGGCCCACAAGCTCGCCAAGCGCCTCGCCGACGTTCGCAAGGCGGAGGTCGTCAACTACCTGCGCCCCGACGGCAAGACCCAGGTCTCCGTCCGCTACCGCGACGGCCGGCCGGTCGAGATCGAGAAGCTCCTGATCTCCACCCAGCACCGCGAGGGCGCCGAGTCGCTCATCCCGGACGACCTGTGGGAGCACGTCGTCGAGCCGATCCTGCCCAAGGACCTCTACGACGCCAAGAAGCTGCGCAAGAACTTCCTGGTCAACCCGACCGGCCGCTTCGTCATCGGCGGCCCCGTGGGCGACGCCGGCCTGACCGGCCGCAAGATCATCGTCGACACCTACGGCGGCATGGCCCGCCACGGCGGCGGCGCGTTCAGTGGGAAGGACCCGTCCAAGGTCGATCGCAGCGCCGCCTACGCCGCGCGCTACGTCGCCAAGAACCTGGTGGCGGCCGGCCTCGCCGACCGCGCCGAGGTCCAGGTCGCCTACGCGATCGGCGTCGCCCATCCCGTGTCGGTGATGGTCGAGACGTTCGGGACGGAGAAGGTCGGCCGCGCGGCGATCGCCGCCCTCGTCGACGAGCACTTCGACCTGCGGCCCGGCGCCTTCCGCGACTACCTCAAGCTCCACCGGCCGATCTATCAGAAGACCGCCGCGTACGGCCACTTCGGCCGCGACGACCACGACTTCACGTGGGAGCGCACCGACAAGGCCGAGGCGCTGCGCGAGGCGGCCGGGCTCGACGCCGCGGTCGCGACGTAAGGAGCAGGACACGCCGCGTCCGGGGCGCGACGGTAACGGCGCCCCGGGCACGTAGATGCAGGAGAGTGGTGGCGGCCGCCCCGGCCCGGAGCGGCCGCTCCATACTCCGCCCAGATGCCGTCCCGCCTCTCCCGAGCCCTGACCTGCGTCGCCTTCGGTGCCGCGCTGGGCCTCGGCTCGCTCGCGGCCCCCGCCGCCGGGCAGGACGCGGCCGCCTGCGATCCCGCGCCCGCCCCGCTGCCCGGCGAGGTGGTGATCGGCTACACGACGCCGCAGGTCCCGGCCGCCGTCCGCGCCGCGGTCGGGCCGCTGGTGGAGATCGACGACCGCCCGCCCTACTACGCCCGGGTCGGCGTGGCGCCGGGTGACGCCGTCGCGAACGTGCTCCGCGGGCTGCGCGAGGTCCGCTTCGTCGAGGCCAACAGCCGCCTCTGCGTCTCGGCGGTCCCCAACGACCCGCTGCTGCGCGACCAGTGGCCGGCCGGCGACGGCGCCGGCGCGCCCGGGCTGCGCTCGGCGTGGGACGTCGCCACGGCCGCCGGGGCGATCGTCGCGGTGATCGACACGGGGATCGACCTCGCCCATCCCGACCTCGTGCCCAACCTGTGGGTCAACGCCGGTGAGGTCCCCGGCAACGGCGCCGACGACGACCGCAACGGCATCGTCGACGATGCGCGCGGCGCCAACCTGATCGCGCGCCGCGGCGAGGGCGTCGACGACCACGGCCATGGGACCTTTGTGGCCGGGATCGTGGGCGCGCGCGGCGACAACGGCATCGGTGTCGCGGGGGTGGCGTGGCAGGCCCAGCTCATGGCGGTCAAGACGATGGACGCCACGGGCCTCGGGGTGAGCACGGACACGGCCGACGGGATCCGCTACGCCGTCGACCGCGGGGCGAGGATCCTCAACCTCTCCGTCAACGGCGACCAGCCCGACACCGTCCAGCGCGAGGCGATCGAGTACGCCGGCCGCGCGGGCGCGGTGGTGGTCGCCTCGGCGGGCAACGCGGGCCGCGACATCGACGCGGCCGCCTCGTACCCGCCGTCCTGGGGGCTGGCCAACGTGATCGGCGTCGCCGCCGCCCGCCAGGACGGCGCGCTGGCGCCCTACTCGAACCGCGGGCCGCGCTCCGTGGAGTTCGCCGCGCCCGGCGACTCCGTCATGTCGACGAACCGCGGCGGCGGGTACGGCCGGGGGTCGGGGACCTCCTACGCGGCGCCGCACGTCTCGGGGGCGCTGGCCCTGCTGGCCGGCGTCCGCCCGGACCTCGACGGCGTCGGCCTCGCCGGGCTGCTGACCCAGACGGCGCGGCCCGTCGCGGGTCTGGGGGTCGGCGCCGGCCGGCTCGACGCCGGCGCGGCGCTCCAGCAGCAGCGGCCCACGCCGGCCAGCACCGCGCCCGCGGGCGGCGGGGGCGGGACGGGCGGCTCGGGCACCGGCGCGGGCGGCCCCGGCGCCGGCCCCGGCGGCAGCGGCGGCCCGTCCGTCTCGGGTGGCGCCGGCTTCGCGATCCGCCTCGCGGCGGGCTCGAGGCGGGTGCGCGCCGGCCGCCGGCCGCTGCGCTGGGGGATCCGCGGCGACGTCGCGCGCATCACCGGCTTCCGGGTGCTCGTCGACCGCCGGACGGCGGCGCGCGGGCGCGTCCGCGCCACCCGGGCGCCGCTCAGGCTCACCGCCCCGGTGCGGCTGCGCGCCGGCCGGCGCCAGGTGCGGCTCGTGCTGCTCGACGCCGCGGGGGCGACGATCGGCGGCGCGAACGCCTCCGTGCGCGTCCGCCGGTAGCCCTGCCCCGGAACGTGACCCGAGCCGCGCTCGAGGCCGCGCGGGTCCTCGCCGTCACGCACGGGCTGCCCGCGACCGACGCCGTCGTCCTCCATGCCGGCAGCAACGTCGTCGTGCACCTGGCGCCGGCACCGGTCGTGGTGCGCGTCATGACCGGCACTGCGGCGCTGCACGCCGACCCGGCCGCCTGGCTGGAGCGCGAGGTGAGCGTCTGCACCCACCTGGCGCGGCTCGGAGCCGCAGTGGTCGCGCCGAGCGACGAGCTGCCGCCGGGACCGCACCGTGTCGACGAGCTGTGGATGACGTGCTGGGCGCACGTCGCGGTCGACCACGCGGCCCCCGCGCCGCCGCCCGGCGAGCTCGGTCACGCACTGCGCGACCTCCACGCCGCGCTGTCCCAGGTCCCCGTCGACCTCGAGCCGCTCGCCGCGGTTCGGGACGAGCTCGCCGGCCTCCTCGACCGCCTCGACGACCCCCGCGCGGATGCCTGGCGGGCGGAGCTCGCGGCCGTGTTCCCCGGAGCCCTGGGGACCGCAAGCGCAGCGCAGCCCGTCCACGGCGATGCGTCGCTGAGCAACCTCCTGGCCACGACGGACGGCCGGCGCCTGTGGGCGGACTTCGAGGACGTCCGCCGAGGCCCGGTCGAAGCCGACGTCGCCGGCCTCATCGACGCCGCGCGCAACCGAGGGCTGGGAGACGGCTACGCGACGGCGCTGCTCTCGGCGTACGGCACGGTCGACGCCGGCGTCCTCAGCGCTCAGCTCCGGCTCCACGCGCTCTACGGCGCGGTGTGGCGCGCCACGGTCCGACCGGCCCGGCGGGTCTAATCGCCGTCGTGCGCGTCCTCGGACCCGGCGAGCCCGTCCTGCTCGGCGACGACGACCTGTTGATCGAAGGCGACAACGCCGAGGTGCTCCCGCGGCTGCCGGCCGGCACGTTCGACCTGATCTACATCGACCCGCCGTTCAACACGGGCCGCCGCCGCACGCACGCCCGCACGCGCGCGGTGGCCGACCCGGAGGGGACGCCCGGGTTCGGCGGGCGCCGCTACGCGCGGCAGGTCGCCGCCGCGATGGCCTACGACGACGCCCACGCCGACTACCTCGAGTTCATCGGGCCGCGGCTCGAGCAGGCGCGGCGGCTGCTCGCGCCGCACGGCACGCTCTACCTCCACCTCGACCCGCGCGAGTCGCACTACTGCAAGGTGCTGCTCGACGGGATCTTCGGCCGCGAGTGCTTCCTCAACGAGATCGTCTGGGCCTACGACTTCGGCGGGCGCAGCGCGCGCCGCTGGCCCGCCAAGCACGACACGATCCTCGTCTACGTCCGCGACCCCGCCCGCTACCACTTCGACTCCGCCGAGGTCGACCGCGAGCCCTACATGGCGCCCGGCCTGCAGACCCCCGAGCGGATCGCCCGCGGCAAGCTCCCGACCTCGACCTGGTGGCACACGATCGTCCCGACCAGCGGCGGCGAGCGGACGGGCTACCCGACGCAGAAGCCCGAGGGGATCGTGCGGCGGATGGTCGCGGCGTCCTCGCGCCCGGGCGGCTGGTGCCTGGACTTCTTCGCGGGCTCGGGGACGCTCGGGGCGGTCGCGCGCGACCTGGGCCGCCGCTACGTCCTCGTCGACGAGAACCCTGAGGCGATCGCCGTCATGCGCGAGCGGCTGGGCTAGGCGCGCGCGTCGCGCCACTGCACGAGCTCGCGCACCGGACCGAGGTCGTAGCCCGTGCCGTCACCGCCGATGCCCATGATCAGGTGGGTGACGCCCGCGTCGCGCAGGGCCTCGGCCTTCTCGAGCTGCCCGGCGTCGACGCCCCAGGTCCGCTCGATCTCGGCCGGGTCGCGCCCGACCTTCTCGCAGTGGCCGGCGAGGATCTCGGCCTTGTGGCGGTAGACCTCGACGTCGCCGAAGGCGTGCCACATGTCGGCGTGCTCGGCGACCAGGCGCAGGGTGACCTTCTCCCCGCCGCCGCCGATGAGGATCGGCAGGCGGCCGGCCGGCGGCGGGTTGAGCTGGGCGAGGCGGTCGCGGATCCGCGGCAGCGCCGCCCGCAGGGCGCGCAGCCGCTCGGGCGCGGTGCCGAACTCGTAGCCGTACTCGTCGTAGTCGCGCTCAAACCAGCCGGCGCCGATGCCGAGGATCGCTCGCCCGCCCGACGCGTGGTCGAGCGTCCGGTGCGCGTCGGCGAGGTACTCGGGGTTGCGGTAGGAGTTGCAGATCACGAGCGCGCCGATCTGCGCCCGCTCGGTCACCGACGCCATCGCCCCGAGCGTGACGAGCGCCTCGAAGTGCTTGCCGTCGGGATCCCCGTAGAGCGGATAGAAGTGATCCCAGGTGAAGATGGTGTCGACGCCGAGCTCGTCGGCCTCGCACCACGCGCGGCGCATCGCGTCGAAGTCGGCATGCTGGGGCTGGAGCTGGACGCCTACGCGGAGAGTCATCGGGCGACCCTAGCGAGCCCCTCCGGCCCGCCCACTAGGTTGCTCTCGCGTGCCCCCGGTCGCCCGCGTCGAGCCGCTGACCACCACCCGCCGCGTGGCCGGGCCGTTCGACTACGCGCTGCCCGCAGCGCCCGTCGAGGTCGGGTCCGTGGTCCGGATCCCGTTCGGCCGCCAGCGCCTCACGGGGGTGGTCACCGGCCTCGCGCCGGAGTCCGAGGTGGCGAGCGACCGCCTCGCCGAGCCGACCGAGGTCCTGCCCGAGTCGGTGCCTGCCGACCTCGTGGAGCTCGCGCTGTGGATGGCCGAGGAGTACTGCTCGACGCCGGCGCGCGCGCTCTCCCTCGTCCTGCCACCGCCCGGCCGGCCGCGCACGGCGCTGTGGGGGGAGCCGACCGGCGCGGTGGACGGCGACGTCCGGCTCACCGACCGCCAGCGCGCCGTCCTCGCGCGCCTGCCGGGCCCGGCCGGCGAGGACCTGCCCGTGCTGCGGCGGCTGGAGGCCCGCGGCCTCGTGACGGTCGGGCCGCGGGCCCAGCGGCGCGCGCCGCGCCGCAGCGCGGAGGCCGACCGCCCGGTCGAGCTCAATGCCGAGCAGGCGGCCGCGCTGCGCGAGCTCGAGGCGCGCGCGGGCGAGGCGGTCCTCCTGCACGGGGTCACGGGGTCGGGCAAGACCGAGGTCTACCTGCGCGCGGCGGCCGCCCAGCTCGAGCGCGGCCGCGGGGTGATCGTCCTCGTCCCGGAGATCGCGCTCACGCCCCAGACCGTCACCCGCTTCACCGCCCGCTTCGGCGACACCGTCGCCCTCCTGCACTCGGGCCTCTCCGAGGGCGAGCGCCACGACGAGTGGCGGCGGCTGCGCTCGAGTGAGGCGCGGATCGCGGTGGGCCCGCGGTCGGCGGTCTTCGCGCCGGTCGCCGACCTCGGCCTGGTCGTCGTCGACGAGGAGCACGACGCCTCCTACAAGCACGAGGGCGACCCGCGCTACGACGCCCGCCGCGTCGCCGCCTGGCGGGCGCGCTACTTCGACGCGACGCTGCTGGCCGGCACTGCGACGCCGCGGCCGGAGAGCTGGCGCGCCCTGCCGCGTGTCTCGCTGCCCCGCCGGGTCGACGGCGCGCGGCTGCCGCGCGTCGACGTCCTCGACATGCGCGAGGCGCGCCACCCACTGCACCCCGAGACCCACCGCGCGCTCGGCGAGGCGCGCAAGGCGATCGTGCTGCTCAACCGGCGCGGATGGTCGAACTTCCTCACCTGCCGGACCTGCGGCAAGGCGTGGGAGTGCCCCAACTGCGACGTGGCGCTCGTGCTGCACCGCGCGGCGGGCCAGATCGCCTGCCACCACTGCGGCCACCGCGAGCGCGTCCCCGAGCGCTGCGACAACTGCGGCTCGCTCGCCGTCGCCCGCTACGGCGCGGGCACGGAGCGCATCGAGCACGAGCTCGCCGAGCAGCTCGACGTCCCGATCTTCCGCCTCGACGCCGACACGGCCGGCGCCAAGGACGCCGTGCCCGTCCTGCTCGAGTCCTTCAAGGCGGCGCCCGCCGGGCTGCTGCTCGGCACGCAGATGGTCGCCAAGGGGCACGACTTCCCCGACGTGACGCTCGGCGTCGTCCTCGACGCCGATTCGACGCTGCGCTTCCCGGACTTCCGGGCCGAGGAGCGGACCTTCGCGCTGATCGCCCAGCTCGCGGGGCGCGCCGGGCGCGGCCGGGCCGGCGGGCGGGTGCTCGTGCAGACGCTCGATCCCGAGGCGCCGGCCATCGAGGCCGCCGCCCGCCACGACGCGCCCGGCTTCCTGGCGGGCGAGCTCGAGCGGCGCGAGGCGCTCGGCTACCCGCCGTTCGCGACGCTCGTCCGCATCACCACGTCGGCCGAGCGCGACGCGGACGCGGCGGCCGCCGCCAACGCCGTCGCCGACGCCGTCTCCTACGCCCCGGCGTCCGTGCTGGGGCCCGCGCCGCTCTTCCGCCTGCGCGGCCGCGAGCGGCGCCAGATCGTGGTCAAGACCCAGGCGCGGCGGGAGACGATCGCGGCGATCCGGGCGGCGGTCGACGCGGCCGCGAACGACCGCGCGCACCGCGCGGTGGCGTTCTCGGTCGACGTGGACCCGCAATAGACTCCACCGCAGCCATGGCCGACGATCCCGTCACCCAGGAGGAGGCCGGCGAGGCCGAGCACGTCCCGCCGCCGCTGGACCCCGAGCTGCGCGCCCGGCGCGACGCCGCGCTGCGCTTCGTGCGCAAGTTCGGCGACCCCGTGCTCAAGTCGCGCGCGCGGCCCGTCGAGCGCTTCGACGACGCCCTCGTCCGCGAGATCCGGCGAATGGGCCAGATCATGCACGACTCGCTGGGCATCGGGCTGGCCGCGACGCAGGTCGGCGTCATGCACCGCGTGCTCGTCTACCGCGTCGAGCCCGACGCGCCGATCGCCGCGGTGGTCAACCCGGAGCTCGAGTGGGCGAGCAAGGAGAAGGAGCCGCTCGACGAGGGCTGCCTCTCGCTGCCGGGGATCCTCGTCGACGTCGACCGCCCGGTCCACGTCCGCGTCCGCGCCCAGGACGAGCACGGCGAGGCGATCCTGATCGAGGCGTCGGGTCTCGAGGCGCGGGTCCTCCAGCACGAGATGGACCACCTCGACGGCGTGCTCATCCTCGACCGGACGTCGCGCGAGCAGCGCAAGCAGGCCATGCGCGCGCTGCGCGAGGCGGAGGCCGAGGCGGCCGCCGCCCTCGGCGCGACCGCCTAGCCGCCCCGCGTGCGGACGGTCTACCTCGGCACCTCGGAGTTCGCCGCGGCGGTCCTCGAGCGCCTGGCGGCCAGCGACCACGCGCCCGTCCTCGTGGTCACCCGGCCCGACCGCCCGCGCGGCCGCGGACGCAGGCTCCAGTCGCCGCCGGTCGCCGACGCGGCGCGGCGCCTGAAGCTGCCGGTCATCCAGCCCGACCGCCTCCACGAGCCCGAGGTCGTCGCGGAGATCGAGGGCGCGGAGCCCGACGCGCTGGTGGTCTGCGCCTACGGCGTGCTGATCCGCGAGCCGCTGCTGTCGCTGCGCGAGATCCTCAACGTCCATCCCTCGCTGCTGCCGCGCTGGCGCGGCGCGGCCCCCGTCGAGCGGGCGATCATGGCAGGCGACACCCGCACGGGCGTCTCCATCATCCGGCTGACCGAGGGCCTCGACTCCGGGCCGATCTGCCTCCAGGAGGCGACGCCGATCGACGTCGACGACGACTACGCCTCGCTCGCCGCCCGCCTCCAGGCGCTCGGCGGCGAGCTCCTGGTCCGCGCCCTCGACGAGCGCCCGCCCTACGAGGAGCAGGGGGAGCTCGGGGTGACCTACGCGGAGAAGATCGAGGCCGCCGACCGGACGCTCGATCCCTCCGAGCCGCCCGAGGTCGCCGAGCGCACCGTCCGCGCGCTGCGCCCGCACATCGGCGCGCGCGTGCCGCTGCCCGACGACCAGTTCCTCGGGGTCCTCGCGGCGCGGGTCTCGGGCGAGACGCCCCCGTCGCCGGCCGGCGGGCGGCTGCGCGTCCGCGACGGCCGGCTCCTGCTCGACTGCCGCGGCGGCGTGCTCGAGCTCACCGAGGTCCAGCCGCCCGGCGGCAAGCCGATGGGCGCCGGGGACTGGCTGCGCGGGCGCCCCGCGGTCGGCGCCCGGGTGGATCCGGCGCTGCCGGGGCGCCCTCTCGAGGAGCTCGTGGAGCTGGCGGTGCGCGAGTGGGATCCCGAGGCGGGCTGGGCGCCGTACGCCGAGGCGCTCGCGCGCCGGGCGGACCGGGAGGTGCTCGACGCGCTGCGCGAGCTGAGCGCCGATCCGCGGCCCGCCGCCCGGGCGCTGGCCGCGACCGTGCTCGGGCAGCTCGGCGTCCCCGTCCACGCGTTCCCCGAGGAGGCGGGCGCCGTGCTCGAGGCGATGGCCGAGGACGAGGGCGAGCACGGCGTCCTCGCCGCGATCGCCTGCGGCCTCGGCCAGCTCGGCGCCCCGCACGGCACCGCCGCGCTGCTCGCCCTGCACCGCCACCCCGACGCCGAGGTCCGCGACGCCGTCGCCTTCGCCCTCCTGCGGCGCAAGGGCGAGCCGGGCGCCCAGGAGGCGCTCGCCGTCCTCGAGGAGGACCCAGATCCGCGGATCCGCGACTGGGCGGGGCTCTAACCGGCCGCTAGGCCTTGACGCGGCCCCGCGCCTTGACCGCCCGGCGCAGGTCCTTGGCCGCGGCGCGGTCGGTGGGCTTTGCGCCGGCCGCGGCCTGCGGTCGAACCGGGCGGGCGGGACGGACGCGCCGCGCGCGCACGGCCCGAGCCCGCCGGACGGTGCGGCTGCGCGTGCGGGCCTTCCGGCGGCGCACGGGCTCGGCCTCACCCGTGCCCGAGGGCAGGGCGCCCGAGTCGTCGGCGGGCGCCTGCGCGCCACCGACGGGCGCTCGGGTGTAGGCGGGAGCCGGGGCCCGCACCGGGGAGGGAGTGGCCGTGGGGCGGGGGATCCCGATCACGACCGGCTCCGGCTCGGCCATCCGGACGACGGCGACGCGGTCCTCGGGCGGATCGTCGGACCCGGGCCCGCCCATCGGCGGCAGGGCGAGAGTCCCGCCGGCGAGGATCGCCACCACCAGCGCGGCGGACACGAGCAGCGCGCCGCGGATGTCGGCGGTGAGGAGGCGGTTGTCGAGGAGCGAGCGCATCGGCGGTCCAGGGTCTTATCGACCGTGCGGGTGCTCGCCTGAGCGCTCGGATGCAGGTTTTAGGCGGTCTTGATCCCCACCGGGCGGCGTGTTCGCCGCCGGACCGATGAGGGCCGCCAGTAGGCTGTGTGGCGTGTCCGCCGCCCCCGCCGCCACCCGCGGCGCCCGGCCCGACGGCTCCGCGCGCGTCACCCCCGCGCGGGAGTGCGCCTTCGCGGTCGTGCGCCGCGTCTTCGAGCAGGACGCGTGGGCCGACCGCGCGCTGCACGCCGAGGCGCAGCGCCTCCGGCTCGACCCGCGCGAGCGCGCCCTCGCGACGCGTCTCGCGTACGGGACCGTCCAGCGCGCCACGACGCTCGACCACCTGATCGAGCGCCTCGCCGGGCGGCCGGTCTCCGCCCTCGACGCCGCCGTGCTCGCCGCCCTGCGCCTCGGCCTCTTCCAGCTCGCCCACCTCGACCGCGTCCCCGCGCACGCGGCGGTCGGCGAGTCGGTCGAGCTCGCCAAGGCGGCCTCGCGCGGCGGCGCCGGCCTGGTCAACGCGGTGCTGCGCCGCGCGACCCGCGAGGCGCCCGCCATGCTGGCCGCCCTCGACGACGCCACGCCCGCCGGCGCGGCTCTGCGCCACTCCCATCCCGCGTGGGTCGCGGAGCTGTGGTGGGAAACGCTGGGCGCGGCGGAGGCCCGCGCGCTGATGGCGGCCGACAACGAGCCCGCCGAGACGACCGTCCGCGCCAACGCGCTGCGCACCGGCCGCGAGCCGCTGCTCGAGGCGCTCGGCGACTCCGCGCACCCGGTCGCCGGGGCGCCGGAGCTGCCCGAGGCGATCGCCCTCGACGCGGCCTTCGACGCTCACGGGCACCCGGGGTGGAGCGAGGGGCTCTTCATGCCGCAGTCGCGCGCCGCGATGGCGGTCAGCCGGATCCTCGGCCCGCGGCGCGGCGAGCGCGTCCTGGACCTCTGCGCCGCCCCCGGCGGCAAGACCACCCACCTCGCGGCGCTCATGGAGGGCACGGGGGAGGTGGTGGCGGTCGAGCGCCATCCCGGCCGCGCCGACGCGCTGCGGCGCACCGCCGGGCGGATGGGCGCCGCCAACGTGACCGTCGAGACCGCCGACGCCGCCGCCTTCCGGGCGCCGGAGTCCTTCGACCGCGTGCTCGTCGACCCGCCGTGCACCGACCTCGGAACGCTGCGCTCGCGCCCCGACGCGCGCTGGCGCAAGGACGCCGCCCAGCCCGCACGCCTCGCCGAGCTCCAGGGCCGGATCCTGCGCGCGGGCGCCGAAGCGCTGCGGCCGGGCGGGACGCTCGTGTACTCGACCTGCACCATCTCGCCCGCCGAGAACGAGCAGGTCGTCGCCCGCTTCCTCGCCGAGCGGCCCGACTTCGCCGCCGACGACCTGCAGGCCGACCTGCCGGTCTGGAAGCATCCCGGCGTGGACCGCCACCTCCAGACGCTGCCGCACCGCGACGGGACGGACGGCTTCTTCATCGCCCGCCTGCGCCGGGCGGAGGGCTCCGGTGGCTGAGCCGACGATCGATCTCGGGCCGGTCTGCCCCGGCTGCCACGAGCCGTGGCTGCGCCCGACGAACCTGCCCGGCCGCTACCGCTGCGTGAACTGCCTGCGCCGCTACGAGCTCACCTCGGTCTGCCCCAACTGCGGCGAGCACTCGACGATCGTGCGCATGTCGAACACCGCGCTGTACGTCTGCGGCTCCTGCCGGTCCTCGATGCTCCAGGCGATCTAGATGGCGCTCTCCGGCGTCGCCCCCTCGATCCTCTCGGCCGACTTCGCGCGGCTCGGCGAGCAGGTCGCCGTGGTGATGGACGCCGGCGCGAAGGTCGTCCACGTCGACGTGATGGACGGCCACTTCGTGCCGCCGCTCTCCATGGGCCCGCAGGTCGTCTCGGCGCTGGCCGGCCAGGTCCACGCCGCCGGCGGCTTCCTCGACGTCCACCTGATGGTCGAGCGCCCGGAGCGCCACGTCGCCGCGTTCGCCGACGCGGGGGCCGACGGGATCACCGTCCACGTCGAGGCCACGCCGCACGTCCACTACGCGCTCAAGGCGATCCGCGACGCCGGCTGCGCCCCCGGGCTCGCGCTCAACCCCGCCACCCCGGCGGAGTCCATCTCCGAGGTGGCGGGGGAGATCGATCTGCTCCTCTGCATGACGATCAACCCCGGCTGGTCCGGGCAGCCCGCGCTGCCGTTCACGGTCGACAAGGTCCGGCGGCTGCGCAGGCTCATCGCCGACGAGGTGACGCTCGAGGTCGACGGGGGGATGGACGCCCGCACGGCGCCGGCCTACGCCGAGGCGGGCGCGACCCTGTTCGTGGCCGCATCGGCGATCTACGGCAAGCCGGACCCCGCCGCCGCCTACGCCGAGATCGTCGCGGCGGTCGGGGACCGCTCGCCCGTCTAGTGGGCGCCCGGCTGCCGTTCGCGGTCCTGGCGGCCGTGCTGGTCGGCGCCTTCGCCTTCCACGCCTACTTCGCCTCGCACCCGACGAGCTCGTATCAGTCGGCCGACGAGCGCTCCTACGGCAAGCTCGCGGTCAACATCGCCGAGGCCGGCCACTACGGCGACCCGACGACGAAGATGCGCGACCCGCTGCACTGGCCGCCGGGGGCGCCGGTCGTGTTCGCCGCCGGCCACGCGCTGTTCCCGAGCGCCGGCAGCGACGAGAGCTACGACATCCCGGCCGCCTACTGGCTCCAGGCGGTGATCTCCACCGGCTCCGCGCTCGCCGCATTCGGCCTGGCGTGGCTGCTGGCCGGCGCGTGGGCGGGGGTGGCGGCCGCGGCGCTCGTCGGCTTCTACCCGCCGCTCATCCTCGCGACGGGGGAGCAGCTGTCGGAGCCGCTCGGCGCGTTCCTCGTCGTCCTCGGCTTCCTGGCGCTCGCCTGGGCGGTGCGCGACCGGAGGTGGTGGGCCTACGCGCTGGCCGGCGCGGTGCTCGGCGCCGCGGTGCTCGCGCGCGCCGACCTGCTCCTCGCGCCGTTTGCGATCGGCGCGCTCGTCGCGCTGGTCCTGTGGCGGCGGTACGGGTCGGCGCGGCGCGGCCTCGCGCTCGGCGGGCTGTTCGTCGCCGGAGCCGTGCTCGCCCTCGCGCCGTGGAGCCTGTACGCCTCGAACCGCTCGGGCGGCTTCGTCCCTGTCACCACCGGCTCATCCTCGGCGCTGTTCGTCGGCACCTACCTGCCCGGCAACGGGACCACGGTCGGGATGAAGCGCGCGCTCGGCGCGGAGGCCAAGCGGCGCAACCCGAACCTGCGGGGGACGCCCGACTTCGAGCTCGAGGCCAGGTCGGTCCTCGCGGTGATCGCCGCCCGGCACCCCGATCTCCCGTTCAACGAGGCGGTGAGCCGGGAGGGGCGGCGCAACGTCGTGCGCTACGGGCGCGCCGACCCGGTCGGCTTCGCCGGGATGATGCTCAACAAGGTCCAGCGGATGTGGTCGCGCTACGCGCGCGGCGGCGCCCGGCACACGTCACCGGTGATCCGCGCCTGGCACATCCTGCTGGTGATCGGCTGCGTCGCCGGCCTCGCGCTCGGGATCCTTCGCGGCCGCTCGCTGGTGCTCGGGGCGATCGCGCTGGCGATCCTCTACTCGACCGCCGTGCACATGCTCGTGGTCTCCCAGGCCCGCTACAACCTCCCGCTCATGCCGGCGCTGATCGCGGGCGGCGTGGCGGGATGGGCGCTGTTCGCGCGGGAACGGAGGCGGCGCCGCGCGGCCGCCGCCGAGCCCGCGGCGTCGCCGCAGGCCGTGGCGGCGTAGGCCCTACACTCGCCGCGTCCACGAATGGGAGCGCCTGCACCGCCGTCGCGGCCGGCCGCGGCGGGCGCGCGCGCGGCCGGCAGGGCCTAGGGCTCGCGTCAGGCCGTCTCGGCTACGCCACCCGCTCGCGCACCGCCGGCGCCACGTCCTCGCCCAATCCCCGGACCAGGCCGACCGGATCCCCGGCGTCGTCGGGGCTCAGGAGGAACGTCTCGCGGCGATGGTCGACCGCCAGCCGCACGAGCGATCGGCCCACCGCGGCGGATCGCCGACGGCTCGCGGCCGGCGCGCCGCGCCGCGTCGTCGATCAGGCCGTGGCGCGGCAGGAGCTCCTCGACCGGCATGCGCGGCACGCTCGGCAGCCATCCGTCGGCGAGCCGGCCGGTCACCCGCAGCGAGCACCGCGGGCGGGCGGAGCGGCAGGTTTGACCACGTCGGGGACGAGGCCGATCCGCTCCGTTCGCGCGCCGGGGAACGCGAGCAGCGTACGTGTCGAGGAACCGCCGCTGGTAGGGATGGTCCTGGATGCCGACGAGGTCGAGGCCGGCGGCCTGGGCGGGGACCACGATCTCGACGGTGCGCTGCGGCTGCTCGGCGTCGTGGGTGACGAAGGCTCCGAGCTCGACCGCCATGGGCCGACCCTACACCTGGCTCTCGCGCCTCCGCGGGCAGTCGGAGCCGCGTGCCGGCCCTTCGGTCGCCACGAGCGCGGGCGGCTGCACGCCCGGGTCCGTCCGCAGGTCGGCCTCCACGCCGGCCAGCCCCCAGAATGAGGCGCCGAGCATGGCGACCGCGGTGGCCAGGGCGGCGAGGAAGGCGGTGCGCCGGCGCCGCGGCGCTTCCGTCGGCATGGCGGCATCCAATAGTCGGTCCCTAAGCGCCAACTAACGATTCGTCAGCGATCTTGATCGGGCCTTGAGGGTCCCTTCAGGGCGCGTACATGAACGAGGTCGAAGGTGCAGCCATGACCACGCACGACGACGCCCTCGGCGAGCTCCTCCCGCGCATCGCGCGCACCCCGCTGCTGACGCCGGCCGAGGAGGTGGCGCTGGCCAAGCGCGTCGAGCGCGGCGACCTCGAGGCCAAGAACCACATGGTCGAGGCCAACCTCCGCCTGGTCGTGCACGTCGCCAAGGGCTATCCCCGCGACGAGCACGGGATGAGCCTCCTCGACCTCATCCAGGAGGGGACGATCGGCCTCGTGCGCGCGGTGGAGAAGTTCGACTGGCGCAAGGGCTTCCGCTTCTCGACCTACGCGACGCTGTGGATCCGGCAGTCGATCGGGCGGGCGCTCGCGGAGAAGGGGCGCCAGATCCGCCTGCCGGTCCACGTCGGGCAGCGGCTGCGCCAGCTCGAGCGGGCCGAGCGCGAGCTCACCACCCAGCACGCGACCGACCCGACCGCCCAGGAGCTCGCCGCCCGCCTCGGCTGGGAGCTCGAGGAGGTCGAGGACCTCCGGCGCGCCGCCGTGCGCCCCGTCTCGCTCGACCAGCCGCTCGGCGACGACGGGGAGCTCGAGCTGGGGATGCTCATCCCGGCCACCGGCCCGTCGCCGGAGGAGGGCGCGCTCCAGGCCGCCGCGGCCGGCGAGCTCGGGGTGGCGCTCGAGTCGCTCTCCGCCGCCGAGCGCCGCGTGGTCGAGCTGCGCTACGGGCTCGGCGACGCCGACGAGCTCGGCGCCGCGCGGATCGCCCGGGAGCTCGGCCTCCCGGTCCGCGAGGTGCGGCGGATGGAGGAGGGCGCGCTGCGCAAGCTCGGCGAGCGACCCGAGGTCCGCGCGCTCGCGGCCTGAGTCGCTCAGCGCTTGCGCGCGACCATGATCCCGTCGGCGAGCGGGAGCAGCACGCAGTCGACCCGCTCGTCGCCGGCGACCGCCACGTTGAGCTCGTGGACGACCCGGCTCGTCTCGTCGGTCGCCGGGTCGAGCACCCCGCCGTCGCGCAGCGCGTTGTCGATGAGCACGAGCCCGCCCGGCCCCATCCGCGCCAGCACCAGCTCGTAGTACTCCGGGTTGCCCCGCTTGTCGGCGTCGAGGAACGCGAGGTCGAACTGCGGCCCCTCGGGCATCGCCCGCAGCGCCTCCGCCGCCGGCCCGACCCGCAGCTGCACCCGCCCGACGACGCCCGCCGCCTCGAGGTTGCGGCGCGCGATGGCGGCGTACTCCTCCGAGGCCTCGAGGCAGAGGAGCGTCCCGTCCTCCGGCAGCCCGCGCGCCAGGCAGATGGCGCCGTAGCCGGTGAACGTGCCGATCTCGAGCGCGCGCCGCACGCCCGCGATCCGGACCAGCATCGTCATCAGCGCGCCCTGCTCGGGCGGCATGAGCATCTCGGCGCGTGGCATGGCGGCCGTCTCGCGCGCCACCCGGGCGAGGACCTCGTCCTGGCGCGCGCCGTGGCGGACGGCGTAGTCGACGAGCTCCGGCGTGATCGCCGTCTTCATCGCCCGCGACGGTACACGCCGGCGAGCAGCGCGCAGAGCAGGGTGGCCGCGCCGGCGTAGCCGACCTCCGTGCGCAGCAGCGGGTCCTCGACGACCGAGGCGAGCATCCAGGCGACGAACAGCGCGGCGCTCGCCAGCCAGCCGAGCGCGGCGAGGCCGGCGCGGTCGCGGGCCAGCGCCGCCTGGTTGAGCGTGCCCGCGATCAGGTGCGCGCCCATCCCGAGCGCGATCAGGGCGAGCCCGAAGCGGCCGTACTCGTAGCTGTCCTCGAAGAGGAGGTCCATCGCGAACGGGCCGATCGCCAGCAGGCCGAGGGCGACCGCGCCCGCGAAGCCGGCGATGGCGAGCACCGTCACCCGGATCGCCCGCGCGAACTCGTCGCGCCCGGCGGTCGCCTCCAGGCCGGCGAGGTGGGGGAGCAGCGAGCCCTGGATCGCCTGGAAGAGCTGGAGCGGCGCGCGCGCGATCAGCAGGACGTTGAAGACGAAGCCGGCCGCGGCGCCCGCCTCCGTGACGTCGACCGCGAGGACCGCCGCGTTGAGGAGCGTCTGCTCGGCCAGCATCACGGCGAAGACCGCGAGCGCGAAGCGGCCCCCGCGGCCGAGCCCGAGCTCGGCCCCCTTGCCCCGTCGCGCCCCGCCCGCTGCCGCCGCCGCCGCGGGCTGCGCGCGGCGCGAGAACGCCGCGGGGACGACCACGAGCGACACGAACGGCGCGGCGGCCATCCCCAGCGCCACCGCGGTCTGGCCCGACGCGATCCCCACGAGGACCGCCAGCGCGAAGCAGCAGCGCGAGCACGCCTCGAGGAAGACGAGGCCGCCGTAGAGCCCGAACTGCTGATGGCCGGCGAGGTAGCCCCGCGCGAAGTACGACGCGGCGTAGGCGAGGACGCCGGCCACGAGGATCCAGTAGAGGGCCGCCGAGCCGTCGAACAGGCCGTCCTGGATCGGCCCGCGGAGCGCCAGCGCGGTCACGAGGAACGCCGACGCGAGCCCGGCCTGCAGGAGCAGCGGCGTGCGGATGGGGTGGTCGTGCTCGAGGCCGCGCGCGCGCCGGTCGGCGATCGTGCGCGAGAGCAGCTGCTCGATCGGCCGGTAGATCACCGACACGATCACGAACATCACCGCCCACAGGAGCGTGATCTGCTTGTAGGCGACCTCGTCGTCGAGCGCGTGGGAGGCGATCGAGAAGTACGCGAAGGTGACCAGGCCGGTCGACGCGATGCCGATCGACAGCAGCTTCGCGCCGGCGCCGTAGCCGCTCCCGGCCTGCTCGCCGGCGGGTGGAGCGGGAGAAAGGTTTCGCCCTACCGTCGTCGCAAGCTCCGACGTCCGGGCGACGTCAGAGTCGGACAAGCAGCATCGTCCAGGGGAACGGCGAGCGAGCCTCGACGACCTCCCCAT
>JAUJME010000343.1 GCA_030447005.1 Solirubrobacteraceae bacterium
CGGGCTCGCCGGCGAGGTGGACGACCCCGTCGCGGCCGTCGAGCGCCTCGCGCGGCGCGGGGCCGGCCTCCGGGTCCCAGCGCACGGCCTGCACGCCGGCGGCGAGCGTCCGGCGGGCGCGGTCGGGATCGCGCGAGAGCACGGTGACCTCGTCGCCGCGGGCGGTCAGCTCGCCCACGAGCCTCGTCCCGATCGTCCCCGTCGCCCCCGTTACCGCCACCCGCATTCGGACCTCCTTGGTTCGTCGTCGCGAGGTGTACGACGAGCGCTCGCCACATGATCACCCCGCGCGCGCCGATCGCCCCCACCGCCGTGGGGGGCCACTATGACGCGCTGGATCGCTGGTACCGCGAGATCTGGGGCGAGCACGTCCACCACGGGCTGTGGGAGGAGCGCGGGCTGGCCCCCGAGGCGGCGGCCCCCCGGCTCGCCGAGCGCGTCGCGGACCTCGCCGGCGTGGCCGCGGGCGGCGGTGCGGGCGCGCGGGTCGCCGACGCCGGCTGCGGCTACGGCGGGACCGCCCGGCTCCTCGCGCGCGAGCGCGGCGCGGAGGTGATCGGGCTCACGCTCTCGGAGGCGCAGGCGGCGTGGGGGACGGCCGCCGCCGAGCGGGAGGGGCTGGCCGGCGTCGAGCTGCGGGTCGGCGACTGGCTCGACAGCGGGCTGCCCGCCGGCGCCTTCGACGCGGTGATCGCGATCGAGTCGGTCTCCCACATGCCCGACCCCGGGCGCGCCTTCGCCGAGGCGGCGCGGGTCCTGCGCCCGGGCGGGCGCTTCGTCTGCTGCGACTGGCTGGCGCGGGCGCAGCGCTCGGGGTGGCGCGACGGGCTCCTGCTCGAGCCGATCTGCCGCGAGGGACGGCTCCCGGCCATGCGCACGGCGGCGGAGTACGGGGAGCTGCTGGCCGGCGCGGGCCTCGAGGTCGAGTCCTTCGCCGACGAGAGCCGCCGCGTGAGCCGTACCTGGCCCGTCTGCCTGCGACGCACCGCCGCGCGGATCGCCCGCGACCCCGAGGCCCGCGCCTTCCTGCTCTCCGCCGAGAACCCCGACCGGATCTTCGCCCTGACGATGCTGCGGATCCTCGCCGCCTACGGCACCCGCGCGATGGTCTACGGGATCTTCGCCGCGGTCAGGCGCTGACCCGGGCGACCAGGTCGCGCGGGACCTCGGCCGGCGAGCGGGCGCCGGCGAGGGCCAGCGCCTCCTCGAGCTCCTCGCGCAGGCCGTCGAGCAGCGCCCGGACGCCCTCGGCGCCGCCGGTGGCCAGCGCCCACACGAGCGGGCGGCCGAGCAGGACGGCGCGGGCGCCGAGCGCGAGGGCGCGCAGGACGTCGGCGCTCCCGCGGATCGCCCCGTCGACGTAGACCTCCGCCTCGCCGGCCACCGCGTCGGCGACCTCGCCGAGCGCGTCGGCGGTCGCGATCGCCCCGGGGAGCTGGCGCCCGCCGTGGTTGGAGACGACGACGCCGGCGGCGCCCGCTTCGAGGCACGCGCGCGCGTCGTCGCCGCGCAGGACGCCCTTGACGAGCACCGGCAGCCCGCCGGAGAGCTCGCTCAGCCAGGCGATGTCGGCGAACGTGGTGCCGGGGTCCTGGCGCAGCCGCGGGTCGTCGCGCAGGTCCTCGCCCGGCGCGGGGGCGAGGTCGGGGACGTAGCGCCCGGGAGGAAGGCGGATCTCGGCGCGGCGGCTCACCCGCGGGGTGTCGCCGGTGAGGACGAGCGCGCGGGCGCCCGCGGCGGCCGCGCGGCCCACGAGCTCGGCGGTCAGGCCGCGGTCGCGCAGGACGTAGACCTGAAACCACCACGGCGCGCCGGGGGCGGCGGCCGCCACCTCGGCCAGGGGCGTGCTCGAGCGGCTCGAGACCACCGTCAGCGCCCCGGCCGCCGCGACGCCCGCCACCCAGGCCGCCTCGGCCTCCGGATGCGCGAGGGCGAGGAACGCGACCGGGGCCGCCAGCACCGGCGCGGCGACCGGCGTCCCGAGCACGGTGGTCGACGTCGTGACCTCCGCCACGTCGCGCAGCACGCGCGGGCGCAGCGCGAGCCGGTCCCACGCCGCGCCGCCCGCGTCGCCGGTCCCGCCCGCGTAGAACGCGTAGGCGTCGGCGTCGAGCCGCTCGCGCGCTGCCGCGGCGAGGTCGTCCACTACGGCGCGCTGACGGCGCGGAAGTCGCCCGTGTCGCCCGGGGCGTAGCCGATCTCGTCCTCCGAGGCGGTCGCCGCGCCCTCCGCGCGCGCCTCCTCGGCGACCGCGGCGGCGACCGCGTCGGCGACGTCGCGGTTGAAGACGGAGGGGACGATGTAGTCCTCGCGCAGCTCCTCGTCGCGCACGATCTCGGCGATGCCGCGGGCGGCGGCCATCTTCATGTTCTCGGTGATGTCGCGGGCGCGGACGTCGAGCGCGCCGCGGAAGACGCCCGGGAAGCAGAGGACGTTGTTGATCTGGTTGGGGTAGTCCGAGCGCCCGGTGGCGATGATCCGCGCGTAGGGCGCGGCCTCCTCGGGGGTGACCTCCGGCGTCGGGTTGGCCATCGCGAAGACCATCGCGTCCTCCGCCATCCGCCCGAGCGCCTCGGCCGGCATCACCCGCGCCCCCGAGAGCCCGATGAAGAGATCCGCCCCGTCGATCACGTCGGCCGGACCGCCCGAGCGCCGTTCCGGATTGGTGGCGTCGGCGTACCAGCGCTTGATGTCGCTCATCGAGCCGTCGAGGTAGTCCTCGCGC
>JAUJME010000344.1 GCA_030447005.1 Solirubrobacteraceae bacterium
GCGGCTCCCGCGGCGCGCGCGGCGCGCGGCCAAGCTGCTCGGCCGGCCGTGGCTCGCGCGGCTGCTGGGCGCCCAGACCGCCGTGCTCGGCACCTACCTCGGGTCCTACACCGGCGTGCTGCTCGCGGCGACCGCCGTGCCGGTCTGGAACCGCAGCCGCCTCTTCCTGCCGCCGATCTTCATCTGCACCGCGATGGCGACCGGCGCCGCAGCCAACCGGCTCGTGCTGGCGGCGGCCGGCGTGCCGGCCGGCCATCCCACGCGCCGGGCGCTCGGCAGCGTCGAGACCGCGGCGATGCTCGCCGAGCTCGGGCTCTCCGAGCTCAACGAGCGGCGGCTCGGCTCGCTCGGCGACGCGCTCGAGGAGGGCGAGCCCGGCCGGCTCTTCAACCTCGCCCGCGGCGGCGTGCTGGCCGGCCTCGTGCTGCGGCTGCTCGGCGCCCGCGGAGGCTCGGCCCCGCAACACGCCTCGAGCGGGCTCTTCATGGCGGCGGCGATGGCCTACCGCTTCGCGTAGGTCGGCGCCGGGCGGGCCTCCGCCGGCGACGACGAGGCGGTCGCCCGCACCGCCCGCCGCCGTCCGCGCCCGCTCGGGCGCGAGCGGGTCTAGGCGTCCGCGCGTGGCCCTCGTCACCTTCGACCTCAACGGCACGCTGCTGGACCCCGGCGATCAGGTCGAGGCCCTCGGGCGCGCGGTCGGGCTCGCGATGGCGCACACGCTGGCCGGCGACTTCCGCCCGTTCTCCGAGCTCATCGAGGCGGCGGGCGGCGAGGTGCCGGAGGCGATGCCGCCCTTCGGCGACGTCCCCGCGGGGCTCGACGCGCTGCGCGACGCCGGCCACCGCCTCGCGGTGATCACCAACAGCGCGCGAGCGACCGGCGAGGAGCACCTCCGCCGGGCGGATTTGCTCGATCGCTTCGAGCGGGTCGCCGGCGTCGACGAGGCGGGGGCCTACAAGCCCGATCGCCGGGCCTACGCCCTCGTGCCGGGCGACTGGCACGTGGCTGCGCACTGGTGGGACGTGCTGGGGGCCCGCGCCGCCGGGCGGCGCACCGTCTACGTCGCCCGCCGCGAGCCCTTGCCGGCGACGGTCACCGCCGACCTCGTAGTCGAGCGGATCGACGAGATCGTCCTCCCCGGCTGAGCGCCGCCCGGGCGGTCAGCCCGGCCGCCGCCCCCGCGAGCCCCGCGGTCAGCGTCCGGCGCCGCTTCGTGAGCGCGAGCTGGAGGCTGTGCGGCTTGGCCTCCGCGCCGAACGGCCCGTGGGTGCCGCGGTCCTCGAGCGGCCCGTAGAGGTAGTCGGGGCGGCCGGGGTCGATCGGCTCGCCGGTCTGCTGGGCGTCGACGTTCGTGCGGGCCAGGTAGCGGTCCCCGAGCCACGGGACGACGTGGTTGCCGGCGATCAGCACCGGCGTGTTGGGGCCCACCCACAGCTCGCGGCGCGGGTGCTCGGCGGCGAAGACGACGGCGTCGGCGGCGACCTCGGGCTCATAGACCGGCGCGACGGGGCGCGGGTGGCGGCGCAGCGTGGTCTTCACCCACGTGAACTGCGGCGTGTTGAGCCCGGGGAGCTGGACCATCGTCAGCTTCACCTCGCTGCCCTCGTGGAGCAGCTCGCAGCGCAGCGAGTCGGTGAAGCCCCGGATCGCGAACTTCGTCGCGCAGTAGCTCGACTGCAGCGGGATGGCGCGGTAGGCGAGCGCCGAGCCGACCTGGACGATCACGCCGCGGTCACGGGGCCGCATCCGCCGCAGCGCGGCCAGCGTCCCGTGGACGTAGCCGAGGTAGTTGACCTCCATCACCCGCCGGAAGTCCTCGGGCGAGACCTCCCAGGTCATCGCCAGCGCGGCGACCATCGCGCCGTTGACCCAGGCGTCGATCGGCCCGAGCTCGGCCTCGGCGCGCTGGGCGGCGGCCTCGACGGCCCCGGCGTCCGACACGTCGCACGACAGCACCAGCGGCGTGCCCCCCGCCGCGCGGACCTCGCGCTCCGCACCGCGCAGGCCCTCCTCGCCGCGGGCGATCAGCCCGACCCGGTAACCGCGCCGCGCGAACGCCACCGCCGTCGCGCGCCCGACGCCCGCAGACGCCCCGGTCACCACCGCCACTTGGCTCATCGGCGCGCTTTACCCGGGGCCGGCACCGACTATCCTGTCGCGTCAGAGGGGAAGTATCCCGACGGCTCGTTCCCGTCAGCACGGCGCGCTGAGCGCCCGGGACGAGCGGCCCCGCGGGGCGGAGAAACCTTCGACTGATCGTCAACGACCAGCCGAAGGAGGTTCTCCACGATGGAGAGCGCGATCGATGTCGGACCCCTGGCCTGGGCGGGCCTGCTCGCCTTCCTCGCAGCGATGATCCTCGTCGACCTCCGCGTCGGGTCGGCCCGCAGGCACATGACGGTGCGCGTGGCGGCGATCTGGAGCGGGATCTGGGTCGGGCTCGCGGTCGCCTTCGGCGCCGGCCTGTTCCTGGTGGAGAGCAGCGCCGCCGGGGAGGCCTACTTCGCCGGCTACGTGATGGAGAAGGCGCTCTCGCTCGACAACGTCTTCGTCTTCACGCTGATCTTCGCCGCCCTCGCGGTCCCGCGCGACGAGCAGCCGCGGATCCTGTTGTGGGGCATCCTGATCGCGCTCGTCCTGCGCGCGATCTTCATCTTCGCCGGGGCCGAGGCGCTCGAGACCTACAGCTGGGTCGCCTGGCCGTTCGCGGCGCTGCTGG
>JAUJME010000345.1 GCA_030447005.1 Solirubrobacteraceae bacterium
GTCAAGCCGGAGATCGAGAAGCTGATCACGCTGGCGCGCAAGGGCGACCTGCACTCGCGGCGGCAGGCGATGTCGGCGCTCCAGCATCCCGACAAGGGCGTCATCTACAAGCTCTTCGAGGAGATCGCCCCGCGCTACACGGAGCGCCCCGGCGGCTACACCCGGATCCTGAAGCTCGGGCCTAGGCGGTCCGATTCGACGGAGATGGTGTACCTCGAATTGGTGTAGCGTCGCCCAGAGGACGAGCGCGAGCGAAGTCCGGCCGGGCGAAACCCGATAGCTCGCCTGACCCTCGAATACCTAGGCGGTCCCTTCGCGGGCTGGGCGGAGCAGCCCGGCCTGCGGTCGGTCGCGGGTGAGCTCCGCGCGGCGCTGCGCGTCGTGCTGCGCCAGGACGTCGCGCTGACCGTCGCCGGGCGCACGGACCGCGGGGTCCACGCGCTCGGGCAGGTCGTCTCCTATCCCGGGCCGCCGCCGCGCGTGCGCTCGGTCAACGCGCTGCTGCCGCCGGAGATCTCGGTGATCGCGGCCGAGGAGGCGCCCGACGGGTTCTCCGCCCGCCGCGATGCCGTCAGCCGCAGCTACCTCTACCGGCTGCTGCTGCGCCGCGCGCGCTCGCCCTTCGAGGCGGGGCGGGCGCTGTGGTGGCCCGGCCGGCTCGACCTCGAGGCGCTGGAGGCGTGCGCCGCGGCGCTGCCGGGGACGCACGACTTCACCGCGTTCACGCCGGCCGAGACCTACCACGTGCGCTTCGAGCGCGACGTCCTCTCCGCGAGCTGGGAGCGCCGTGGCGACATCGCGGAGTTCCGGATCGAGGCCGACTCCTTCCTGCGCCAGATGAACCGCGTCCTGGTCGGGACGATGCTCGAGGTCGGGATGGGGCGGCGGACGGTCGAGGAGTTCACCGCCCTGCTGGAGGGCGCGCCGCGCGCGGCGGCGGGGCGGACCGCTGCGCCCCACGGGCTCCACCTGGTCTCCGTGCGGTACTAGCGGCGCCCGGCGTGGTGCAGCAGCGAGGCGGCGAGGAAGCCGGCCTCGGTGCCCGGCAGCCGGCGGGCCGGCCGCTGCGGCCGCGCCGGCCACGCCGCGCGGCGGGCGCGGCGGCGATTGCGCAGGCGGCGGGCGAGGTTCGCCATGGCGTTGGTTTCGCGGCGCGCGGCTAGGCTCCTGCCGGTGCCGACCGGCCACGAGTGGATCGACGCCTACTGCGCCCGCATCGGCGCGCCGGCGCCGGCGCCCGAGGAGCGCGACGCGATCCTCGCCTTCGCGGGGATCGCCGCCCACGCGTCCGAGCGGATCGCCGCGCCCATGGCCTGCTGGGTCGCCGGCCGCGCCGGCCTCTCGCTCGAGGACGCCGTGCGGATCGCGCGCGAGCTCGAGCCGTAGGCTCTGCGGTCATGAGCGACGCCGACCGCGGGGCCCCCATCGCCTACCTCGTCCTGGAGGAGGGCACGCCGGTGTACACGAGCGACGGCGAACGGGTCGGGCGCGTCGAGCACGTGCTCGCCGACGCCAACGTCGACGTCTTCGACGGCCTCATCGTCGACACGCGCGACGGGCCGGGCGGCGGCTTCCGCTTCGCCGACGCCGAGCTGGTCGAGGAGCTCTACGAGCGCGCGGTCGTCCTGCGGGTCGACCGCGCCGGCTTCGACGGGCTGCCCGAGCCGACCGCCAACGCCGCCGCCATGCGCGCGGATCCCGACGACACGACGCCCGACACCGCCGGCGACCGCCTCCGGCGGGCGTGGGACTACCTGTCGGGCCGCTACTAGCGGGCGCTTCGCCGAGTGGCTACCAGTGGCTACTCGGGGAGTAGCCAGGAGTAGCCAGTTTTAAGGTCGGAGCAGCGCGGCCCCGAGAGCTACGGCGGCCCGAGGAGCAGCCCGCGCGCCCGCTCGAGGTCCGCGGGGGAGTTGACGTTGAGGAGCCCCCGCTCGTCGGGCTCGTCGAGGACGTCGGCGCCGAGCGCCGCCAGGGTGGCGCGCAGCGGCGCCTCGGCAGCCAGCGCGGCGGCGAGCGCGGGCGCTGCGGCGGCGGCGTAGCGGCCGGGCAGCGGGTGCAGCCGGCCGCCGGCGCGCACGAGCGTCGTCGCCTCCCGGGCGGCGAGCGCCGCGAGCAGGCGCGGCTCGAGCAGCGGCGTGTCGCACGCGAGCGCGACGACCCCTGCCTCCCCGGCGCCCTCGAGCGCGGCGACGATCCCGGCGAGCGGGTGGCGCGGCTCGTCGGGCTCGGGCCACACCGGCGCGCCCGTCTCGGGCAGCTCCATCCCCGCCTTCGCGAGCACCACGGGCTCCAGGCCGGCGTTCCGGGCGGCCGCCACCGCTCGGTCGAGCAGCGTCCGCCCGGCGAGGACCACGCCGGCCTTCGGGCCGCCCATCCGCCGCCCGGCCCCGCCGGCCAGGACCGCCGCCACCATCGCCATGCCGGGGAGTCTGGCCGATAGCCTGCTCCGCGACATGCGGGTCCTGCTGACCAACGACGACGGCATCCAGGCGGAGGGGCTGCAGGCGCTGCGCCGCGCGCTCGTCAAGGTGCCGGGCGTCGAGCTGGCGACGATCGCGCCGGACGGCAACCGCTCGGCGATGGCGCGCTCGATCACCACCCGGCGGCCGCTGTGGGTGGAGGAGGTGCCGTTCGACGACGGCACCGTCGGCTACGCGACCGACGGCACGCCGGTCGACTGCGTGCGCTTC
>JAUJME010000346.1 GCA_030447005.1 Solirubrobacteraceae bacterium
CCGAAGCACGGGCCGGTGATCTCGAGCACGTAGCGCAGGCGCTTGGCGGCGATCCGCATGTCGTGCAGCGCCTCGACCTCGAGCGGGTCGCCGGCCGCGGGCATGAAGTCGCACAGCTCCGCCAGCCGCGTGCGCACGATCCGCTCGGCGTTGTCGGCGAGGGCGCCGGAGGGATCGAGACCCTTGACCTTGCGGGCCTTCACTGGGCGAGCGGCTCCTGCGCGGTGGCGGCGAGCGCGTCGAGCCGGCCGGCGAGGTCGGAGCGCTCCGCCTCCTCGAGCGCCGCCGCGAGGACCCGGTTGCCGGCCGCCTGGCGCTCGCCCAGCCGCGCGGTGAAGGTCTTCACGCCGGCGCGCTGGGCCGGCTTGATCGCCGCGGCGAAGGCCTCCATCGCGGCGATGTGGACGTCGGGATCGCGGCGCTCGCCGAGCGCGTCGGCCAGTGCCTTGACGTCGCGCAGGACGGGCTTGAACGCCGCCGGGTCGAAGCAGGGGGCGAACACCTCGAGCACCGCGCGCAGCCGGCGGGTGGCGACGCGCATGGCGTGGACGCGCTCGATGTCGCTCGTGTCGAGCACCCCCTCGGCGTGCTCGAAGACCTCCTGCGCCCGCGCGCGCACGATCCGCGCGCCCGCGTGGGCGTAGGGCTCGAACGGGTCGACCTCGATCACGGCGGCCTTGGCCATCTCACGGCTCAACCTACCCGCGAAGGCCCTGCGGCTGGCGGGGAATCGGCAAATGTGAAAGCCGCCGCCCGCATAGAATCGCGCGATGGCCAACCGCCTGACCCACCGCCTGATCGCCCGCGGCGCCCGGCGCCTGCCGCTCCTGCGCCGCCTGCCGGTGTTCAAGCTCCTCGCCCTCGCCGAGATCGCGCTCGTCGCGCGCGACCACCTGCGCCGGCTCGAGCCCGAGGAGCGCC
Organism: Solirubrobacteraceae bacterium; assembly: GCA_030447005.1. The sequence continues at coordinate 922 of JAUJME010000346.1, forward strand.
GGCGCCTGGTCGAGCTCGTCCGCAAGGGCCGCGGCCGCAGCCGGAATCTCGATCCCGCCGAGCGGGACGACCTCGCCGCGCTGGTCGCCAAGGTCGAGCCCCGGCGGTTCGCCGGCCTCGCCGTCGACCGCCTCTCCCCCGTGCCGCTCCCCAAGCGGCTGCTGCACGGGCCGTCGCGGCGCTGACCCGCGTCACCCGGTCAGGTCGGTCCGCCGCGCGTCAAGCAGGGCGGCCCGCCGCGATCACCGCGCCGCGCGCGGCGACGAGCACCACGACGCCCGCGGCGACGACCGCGGCGGCCGCCGGCAGGGCGGAGCCGAACATCAGGCTGGGGTCCTTGCCCATCAGCACGGCGCGCTCGCCGTAGATGAAGCCGAGGGCGCCCAGGACGTACAGTGCTTGGAGCCCAAACGCCCGACCGCGGCCGTGGCGCGGAACCGCGAGCTTGACGGCGCCGCGGACCACGACGAGGAATACGGCGGCGCCCGCCCAGAGCGTGAGGCCCGCCGAGTTGCCCTTGAACCCGACGTCGTACCCGTTGGCGCCGAGGTTCAGGTTCGTGAAGCTGCCGTAGAGCATGATCCCCAGTCCGACGACCAGCAGCAGCTCCGTGGCGAGGATCCCCGCGCCGCGCGCGGCGGAGCCCTGCGCGCGCCCTTCGGCGGATGTCTTGACCGCCCCGCGCAGGGCCACGAGCACGAGCATGCCGGGAACGGTGATGCCGAGGAAGCTGGTCCAGTTCCACTTCGGGGGCATGAGGCCGCTGCGCGCGAGCTGCCCGGTTCCGATCGCGAGCAGGATCGTCCCGACCACGAGCAGGAGCCCTTCGCGCGCGGCGCGAGCCCAGGCGCCCTCCGCCGCCTCGCCATGGCCCGCGCGGGCCGCGCCGGGAAGGGCCATGATGAGCGCGCCGAGCACGAGGGCGGCGAGCACACCGACGAACTGGACGACCGCCTCCGAATAGGTGGCGCGACCCGTCGACGGCATGGCGGTGCCCAGGTAGAACAGGGCTCCCCCGAGGATGAGCCCGCCGGCAAGCAGGCTGCGGGCGCGGCTGGTGCGCGCCCACGGCGACGCCGCGGCCACCCCGGCAAGGAGGATCTCGGCGGCGAAGAGGATCTCGAAGGCGGTTCGTGCGCCGGTGGCAGAGGTCGCCAGCGCGGCGGCGAGCAGGACGCCGCCCACCACCGCAGTGAGCGCGCCGACGGGGATGAGGCCCAGCGACGGGGATCGGGCGCTCGTCGTTGCGCCGGCGGGGGACGAGCTGACGGTGCGGGCTTCCATGCGTCGACTTCACCACGCCACGGCCCGATCCACAATGACGTGGCAAAAATCGGCTTTGGGCTGGCCAAATCTCGCGCAGACCGGTTCCCGCAGCGCCGGACCGCCGCGCTACCCTCGCCCCCGTGCACCTGAGACTCGCCGTCGCCGCCCTGACCGCCTTTGCGGTCGCCGTCGTCCCCGCGCTGGCCGCCGACCAGACGATCCAGGCGACCTCCGACGACACCTTCCGTCCCGCGGACGTGACGTTGAGCGTGGACGAGGCGGTGACGATCACCAACTCCGACGCCGGCTCGCACAACGTGCGCTGGGAGGACGAGCCGACGGCTCGCATGCAGGTGAGCAAGCGCTGGACCACGTCGCGGAGGTTCAGCGCGGCGGGCACCTACCGCTTCTACTGCGAGCCGCACGGTGGGCCGGGTGGCGAAGGGATGTCCGGCGTCGTTCGCGTGAGCGCGCCGAGCGCGACCCCCCCCCCCCCCCCC
>JAUJME010000347.1 GCA_030447005.1 Solirubrobacteraceae bacterium
TCCTGGGCGGCGCGGAACACGTTGCGGCCGATGCGGCCGAACCCGTTGATCCCCACGCGTACGGGCATAGGAGAACCTTTCTGAAGGCGTATCTCAAAGAAAGGCCAGGGCCCGACGGCCCCGGCGAGGGCGCAACGTTATCTCAACCCGACGCGACGACTTCCACCCGCACGCCGTCCGGGTCGCGGAGGTAGGCGGCGTAGTAGCGCGGACCGTACTGCGGGCGCGGGCCGGGCGCCCCGGCGTCCGAGCCGCCCGCGGCCAGGCCGGCGGCGTGGGCGGCGTCGACCGCCGCCTTGCCCGCCGCGCGGAACGCGACGTGGCCGAAGGCGGGCGCGGGCGCGTTGCGCGCGGTGAGCCAGAACCGCGGCTCCTCCTGGCCCCAGCCGATGACGTGCTCGTTCTCGTGCAGGCGGCGGATCCCGAGCCGGCCGAAGACCGCGTCGTAGAAGGTGCCGGAGCGGTCGAGGTCGGAGACCTCGAGGCCGACGTGGTCGAGCATGCCGCTCACGCGCCGCACCCTACCCCGCGCGGGGATGTCGCCATGATGACCGTCATGAGCTCCTCCAAGTGGACCGCCGCCGACCTGCCCGACCTCACCGGCCGCACCGCGGTGGTGACCGGGGCGACGAGCGGGATCGGCCGCATCACGGCCCGGGAGCTCGCGCGCGCGGGCGCGCGCGTCGTGCTCGCCGTCCGCGACACCGAGCGCGGCGAGCGGGTGGCGGCGGAGATGCCCGGCCGCACGGAGGTCCGCGAGCTCGACCTCACGCGCCTCGCCTCGGTGCGCGCGTTCGCGGCGGGCTGGGAGGGCGATCTCGACCTGCTGATCAACAACGCCGGCGTCATGGCGACGCCCGAGCAGCGCACGGAGGACGGCTTCGAGCTCCAGATCGGGACGAACCACCTCGGCCATTTCGCGCTCACCGGCCTGCTGCTCGAGCGCGTCACCGACCGGGTGGTGACCGTGGCTTCCGTCGCCCACCGCATGGGCCGGATCGACCTCGAGGACCTCAACTGGGAAAGGTCGCGGTACCGCCGCTGGCCCGCCTACGGCCAGTCCAAGCTCGCCAACCTGCTCTTCACGCTCGAGCTCCAGCGCCGCCTCGCCGGGGCGGGCTCGCCCGTGCGGGCGCTCGCCGCCCACCCCGGCTACGCGGCCACCCACCTGCAGAGCCGGACCCAGAACGCGGTGCTCAACGGGGTGATGGCCGCCGGCAACCGGCTGTTCGCGCAGAGCGCCGACATGGGCGCGCTCCCCACCCTCTACGCGGCGACGCAGGAACTCCCGGGGGGCAGCTACGTCGGGCCCGGCGGTCCGGGCGAGAGCCGCGGCCACCCGGCGCTCGCCTCGCGCAGCCCCGCGGCGATGGACGAGGGGACCGCCCGCCGGCTGTGGGAGCTCTCCGAGCGGCTGACGGGCGTGGCCGCTACGGCCTGACCGGCGCCCGCTCGACGTCGCGGTGGGCGACGTCGACGAAGTAGTCGCCGCGCTCGCGGTAGTGGGCGGCCAGGTGCTCGGCGATCGCCACCGAGCGGTGGCGGCCGCCCGTGCAGCCGATCGCCACCACGAGGTGGGCCTTGCCCTCGGTGACGTACTGGGGCAGGAGGTAGTCGAGCAGCGGGAACAGGCGGTCGTAGAACTCCTCGAGCCGCCCGTCGCGCGCGACGTACTCGACCACCGCGGAGTCGAAGCCGGTGAGCGGGCGCAGCTCGGTCTCGTAGTGCGGGTTCGAGAGGAAGCGGACGTCGAAGGCGAGGTCGGCGTCCCGCGGCGGCCCGTGCTTGTGGCCGAAGGAGGCGAAGGTGACCGACAGCTTGCCCGGCGCCGCCGGCTCGAGCAGCTCGTCGGCGACCTTGCGCCGCAGCATGGAGGCGCTCAGCCCGGTCGTGTCGATGGTCACGTCGGCGCGGTCGCGGATCGGCTCGAGCAGGGCCTGCTCGGCCCGGATGCCGTCGGCGACGCTGCCGTGGGGCGCGAGCGGGTGGCGCCGGCGGGTCTCCTTGTAGCGGTTGAGCAGCGTCTGCTCGTCGGCGGAGAGGAAGACGACGCGGTGGGCGACGCCCGCCGCCGACAGCTCGTCGAGCACGCGATCGAGCCCCTCGAAGTACTCGCCGCCGCGCAGGTCGGAGACCACGCAGGCCCGCCGGACCTTCGAGCCGTCGTGGCGGAACAGGTCGGCGAGGGTGCGGATCATCTCCGCCGGCAGGTTGTCGACGCAGAAGTAGCCCGCGTCCTCGAAGACCTGCATCGCCGACGACTTCCCGGCGCCCGAGAGCCCGGAGACGATCACCAGGTCGGTGAGGGCGGATCCGCCGGCGTCCGATTCGGCCATGCGCTCCAGCTTGGCAGGCGCCCTGGACCTCTCCCCGCGCGCGTGATAGGCAAGCGCGCAGCGGGCGCCGCCCCGGCGCCCTCGAGGAGAGGAGGAGCTGCATGGGCGCCGCGCTCCAGGCCCTCCAGCAGGCGGTGGGGGCCTGGGACGAGTTCAACCTCACCATCGACGAGATGGTCGGGGACGGCGACACGGTCGTCGCCCTCGGGCACACCGAGAACCGCAAGGGCGACCAGTCCGTCAAGGCGCCCGTGGTCCACATCTGGCGCTTCAGCGGCGACACGCCGCAGCGCCTCCAGATCCTCACGGACACGCTGCAGTCGGCGCGCGCGCTCGGGATGGCCTAGC
>JAUJME010000046.1 GCA_030447005.1 Solirubrobacteraceae bacterium
GGAGGAGGAGGCGGAGGAGGGGCTCGGCGCGGGCGTTCGACCCGTCTCGGCGGACTGGCTACCAGTGGCCACTCGGGGAGTAGCCACTGGTAGCCACTTCGCGCACCGCCTAACGTCCTCGGGGTGATGGCCACGGCACCGCCCGCATCGCGATGACCGCCGTGAGCCGCGTCGGCCGTGACGACCTCGCCGACCTCCTCCCGCTCCTGAAGGCCTACCTCGACTTCTACGAGGCTTCGCCGCCCGAGGCCGACGTTCGCGCGCTGTGCGAGGCGCTGATCGCCGACCCGGAGAAGGAGGGCGTCCAACTCCTCGCCCGCGACGCGGCGGGCGCACCGGTCGGCTTCGCCACGATCTACTGGTCCTGGTCGACGACGAAGGCGGCCCGCCTGGCGGTGATGAACGACCTCTTCGTCGCCCCCGACGCCCGTGGCACGGGCGCCGCCGAGGTGCTGATCGCCGCGTGTGCGGACGCGGCGCGGGCGCGCGGGGCCAGGGAGCTCGAGTGGCAGACCGCGCCCGACAACCTGCGCGCCCAGGCGCTCTACGAGCGGGTCGGGGGCGTGCGCGAGGCGTGGATCCCCTACTCGCTGCCGCTTTCCCCATAGGCTCCCGCGCCATGAAGATCGTCAAGCCATCCGTCCAGGACCGCGAGACGCCCCGGGGGGTCGTCGGCGGCGCCGAGATCTCGCAGGCGACGACGGGCGCCACCAACATCTACATGGGCGTCTTCCGCGTCCCGCCCGGCGCCCGCTCGCGCCCGCACTACCACGAGAACTGCGAGAGCGCCGTCTACCTGCTCTCGGGCGCGCTCGAGGTCCGCTGGGGCGACAAGCTCGAGGAGGTCGTGACCCTCGAGCCGCGGGACATGGTCTACGTCCCACCGCGCGAGACCCACATCCTCCAGAACCTCTCGGACTCCGAGCCGGCCGAGTACATCGTCTCGCGCGACTCGCCGACGGAGGACTCCGTCGAGGTCCCCTGGGCCAACTAGGCGGAGGTCAGGCGAGCTCGATCGCGCTGCCGGAGTGGTAGTCGCCGGCCGGCGACGCCAGGAAGGCGCAGAGCTCGGCCACCGTCTCGGGCGTCGTGGCCGCGCCGGGGACGATCGCGACGATGCGGATGCCGTAGCGCGACCATTCGATCGAGAGCGTGCGGGCCATGTTCTCGAGCCCGGCTCGGGCGGCGGCGGCGTGGGCGTCGCCCGGCAGGGGCGCGAGCAGGACGACCCGGCCGCCACGCCCACCGGGAATGAAGTCCCGGGTCGCGATCGCGCGGACGGCGAGCCAGCCGCCGTCGAGGGCCGCCCGCACCGCCGCCGCGTCACCGCCCTCGCCGAACGCGCCGGCGCCGTCCCACACGAGCTGGTCGACCGCGGGCGCCTCGGCGAGGGTCGGCTCGTCGCCGAGGGGATCGACGGGGAGGCGGGTGACGGCCGCGCCGAGCCGGGTGGCGGCCGCCGCCACGGTGCCCGCGTAGCCACCGGTGCCCGCAACGCAGATCGTCACCCCGTCGAGCAGTCCCGGGCGCAGGAGCGGGCGGCGCATCGGAGCGGGACTCTACGCGCGCGCCGGACCGCAACCCTCCGCGACCGGCCGGGTTCGATCCTCGGTGCGCTCCCTCGTCGCGGCCCCGATCTGCGCCTGCGCCCTGGCGCTCCTCCCCGCCGCCGCGCAGGCCCGCGTGGTCGTCGTGGCCACGGGTGACGCGAGCGCCACGCTCGTCGACGTCCGCTCCAACGCCGTGGTCGCCCGCGTCGGCGTCCCGGGCCGCAGCCGCGCGGTCACCGCCTCCCCGGACGGCGCCCGCGCCTACGTCGCCGCCGGCAGCCGGGTCGTCGCCCTCGACCTCGCCGCGCGCCGCGTCGCCGGCTCGGCGGCGCTGCCCTCGCCGGCCTCCGCCCTCGCCGTGACGCCCGACGGGGCGCGCATCCTCGCCGCACGCGGCCGCTCGGTGGCGGTGCTCGACGCCGCCGGCCCGAGCCTGCGCCGCTCGATCGCCCTGCCCGGCAGGCCGCGCGCCGTCGCCGTCTCCCGGGACGGGACGCGCGCGGTGGCGGTGCTGGCGGACTCGAGGGTGGCGCTCGTCGACCTCGTCGCCGGCCGGACGATCCGCACGCTCCGGGTCCCGGGCGCCGCGGGCGCGGACTTCGACGGCGCCGGCCGCGCGTGGGTCTCGGGCGAGGGGAGGAAGCGGTCGGGCGGGCGCCTCGTTGCGCTCGACGTGACCACCGCCGCCCTCGGCCGGCCCGTGTCGCTCGGGAGGACCGCGGGCGGCGGGGGCGTGGCCGTCTCCCCGTCGGGCACCCGCGCGCTCGTGGCCGGCGGGAAGGGCCGCCCCGGCGCCTCGCGCAAGGCGGCCGTCGTCGACCTCGCCCGCGGGCGGGTCGTCTCGCACCTGGCCACCGGCCTGGGGCCGGGCGAGCCCGGCTTCTCCCCCGAGGGCGCGCGCGTCTACGTCGCCAACCGCGGCCAGCGGACGGTCGCGGTGGTCTCCGCCTTCTCGTTCAAGCGCCTGCACACGGTCCGCCTGCCGGGCACCCGCCCCAGCGACCTCGCGGTGCAGCCCGGCCTCGCGCTGATCTCGGGCACCGAGGGCGACGATCTCCTCTCCGGCACCCGCGGCCAGGACCGCATCGACGGCCTCGGCGGCAACGACACCCTGCGCGGCGGGCGCGACCGCGACCAGCTCGCGGGCGGCCCGGGCAACGACGCGCTCGTCGGCGGCCCGGGCTCGGACGCCTTCGACGGCGGCGAGGGCGACGACCGGCTCTTCGGCGAGGCGGGCGACGACTCCGGCACCGCCGGCCCCGGCAACGACTTCGCCGACCTGGGCACGGGCAACGACGCGATGGCGGGCGAGGACGGCGACGACACCCTCGACGGCGGCGACGGCGACGACTCGCTGCGCGGCGGCCTCGGCAACGACCGCATCGTCGAGCGCGGGCTCGGCAACGACAAGCTCCTCGAGGGCGGTCCGGGCGACGACCTCATCGACGGCGGCCGCGGAAACGACCGGCGGATCGACGGCGGCGACGGCGACGACCAGCTCTTCGGCCGCACGGGCTCCGAGCTGCTCGAGGGCGCCGCCGGCAACGACGTCATCGACGGTGGCCGCGGCGGCGATCGCGCCTACGGCCGCGCGGGCGACGACACGGTCAAGGGGGACGCGGGCAACGACGCCGTCTTCGGCTCCGAGGGCGAGGACAGCGTCGACGGCGGCTCGGGCGACGACGCGATCACCGGCGGCGACGGCGACGACCAGATCACGGGCGGCCCGGGGCAGGACGAGGTCAACGGCGGGCGCGGCGCCGACGTCATCCGCGTCGCCGACGACTCGGCCGACCAGGTCTCCTGCGGGACGGGCCGCGACACGGTCTACGTCGAGGAGACCGACCCGGAGCGCGACATCCTCACGGGCTGCGAGACGATCGTCGCAGTCGCGCCCGAGCCGGCGACCGACGAGGTCCCGCCGTCGGTCATCTCCGGCGGCCCCGGCAACGACCTTCTGTACGGCACCGCGATGGCCGACTCGATGTTCGGCGCCGACGGCGCCGACGAGCTCTTCGGCAACGAGGGCGACGACTACGTCGACGGCGAGGACGGCAACGACATCCTCCACGGCGGCGCGGGCAACGACACGCTCGCCGGCCGCTACGACGACGACTACGTCCTCGGCAACGACGGCGATGACGAGATCACCGGCGACCGCGGCGACGACGAGATCGACGGCGGGCCGGGCAACGACACCATCTTCGGCAACGTCGGGTTCGACCGCATCCAGGGCGGCGAAGGCGACGACCGGATCAACGTCATCAACACCGACGCCGACCGCGTGGTCTGCGGCCCCGGGGTCGACGTCGTCTTCGCCGAGGGCGACGACACGGTCGCCTCCGATTGCGAGGACGTGCGGCGCTGACGCGCTTATGATGGCGCTCATGCGCCACCCCGCCCTCCTCGCTGTCGCCGTCGCCGTGCTGGCGTCCCTCATCGCCGCCTCGCCGGCCGCCGCGATCATCAACGGCTCGCCCGACGGGCAGGCGCACCCGAACGTCGGCGGGCTCGTCTCGCCCACGCAGTACTCCGACGGCACGTGGCTCTACTGCTCGGGGACGCTGATCTCGCCGACCGTCTTCCTCACCGCGGCGCACTGCGCGGAGGACGGCGAGCGCGTCGGCGTGACGTTCGACACCGACTACGAGGCGGGCGACAAGGTCCACTTCGGCACCTTCCAGGCCGACCCGGCCTACGACCAGGTCCAGTCGGACCCGCACGACATCGCGGTCGTGGTGCTCAAGACCGCCGTCAAGGGCATCGCTCCGGCGAAGCTGCCGCGGGCCAACTCCCTGTCGAAGCTCCCCTCGAACCAGAAGTTCACCTCGGTGGGCTACGGCGCCTACGAGGTCACCAACGAGCCGGGCGGCCACCGCTACCTCTACGACGACGTGCGAATGGTGGCGACGGGGACGCTGAACGCGATCAACCGGGCGTGGCTGCGGATCTCCATGAACGCGTCGACCGGCAACGGCGGCACGTGCTACGGCGACTCGGGCGGCCCGAACTTCCTCGGAACCTCGAGCACGATCGCCGGCACGACGATCACCGGCGACGCGGTCTGCCGCTCGACGAACGTGGTCTACCGGCTCGACACCGCGCCGGCCCGGAGCTTCCTCTCCGATCACGTGAGCCTGCCGTAGGGCGGGTGCCGCCGCTCGATCCCGCCGAGCTGCCGGAGTTCGCCCGCCGCGCCACGCAGGCGCTGCGCGTCGACCCGGCCGGGGATCTCAGCCGCTTCCTCGAGGCCGTCGGGCTCGAGCGCCTGGTCGTCGCGCGCGACGGCGGGCGCCTGACCGCCGGCGCCGGCTGGATCGCGTCCGGGCACCGCTTCGGCGGCCGCTCGGTCCCGGCGGCGCTCGTCACCGTCGTGTGGGCGGCGCCCGACCAGCGCGGGCGCGGCGTCGCGAGCGGGCTCCTGCGCGAGCTGCTGGGCGACCTGCGCGAGCGCGGCATCCCGCTCTCCTCCCTCTATCCCGCCAACCTCCCGCTCTACCGCGGCCTGGGCTACGAGGTCGCGGCGGCCAATCACCTGCACGCCGTCCGCCTCGCCGACCTCCCGGCCCGCGCGCCCGAGGGGTGGTCGGTCGAGGCGCTCGAGGCAATGACGCCCCAGGTGCCCGGCCCGCCGGCCGAGCTCTACGAGGCGGCGCGTCCGCACCTGGGCGCCGGCTCGACCGACCGCGTCGAGGCGCTCTGGCACGCGGCGCTCCAGTGGACGCGCGGGGGCGCCACCGCGCCGGTGCTCGTGCGCGGCCCGGGCGGCGAGCCGCGCGGCTATGCCCTCCTCGACGCGAGCCACTCCGACGACACGGTCCACGTCCGCGAGCTCGTCGCGCTCGACGCGGGCGCCGCGCGCACGCTCCTCGCCCACCTCGCGGGCTACCGCGCGGTCTTCGAACGGGTGGAGTGGCCGGGCGGCGCCTTCCATCCCTTCGCCCACCTGCTGCGCGAGCGCCCGGAGCACTCGGAGGCGACGCCGGCCATGTTCCGGCTGCTCGACCCGGCCGCCGCCCTGGCCGCGCGTGGCTACCCGCCCGGCGTGACCGCGACGGTCGAGCTCGAGATCTCCGACGACGTGCTGCCGGAGAACGCCGGCCGCCTCACGCTCGAGCTCGACGGCTCAGGATCGGGGCACGTGACCCCCGGCGGCGGCGGCCGCGTGCGGGCGGGCGTCCGCGAGCTCGCGGTCCTCTACACGGGCCACGCGACGCCGCGCGAGCTGATCCTGGCGAGCGACGCGTTCGACGCGCCCGCGGCCGACCTCGACGCCCTCGCCCTCGCCTTCGCCGGCCCGCGACCCTGGATCGCGGACCGCTTCTAGGCGACTAGGCCGCCGCCCGCTCCTGACCTGCCGCCGCCGCCGCGCGCCGCAGCTCGCGCACCCGCCGGACGGCGCCCTTGCGCCCCAGCGAGTCCAGGCCGGCGTAGAGGCCGCGGATCTGCGCGTAGATGTCGTTGGCGACCGCCTGCTGCTGGTCGCGCGTCGGCTCCTCCACGGGCTCCCAGCGCAGGGGGTCGCCGAACTGGATCGTCACCTTGGGGAACTGGAGGCGCTTCCAGTTGCGCACGCGCGAGGAGCCGTGGATGGCGACCGGCACGACCGTCGCGCCCGACTCGAGCGCGAGCTTGCCGATGCCGCGCTTGGGCTGCTCGGCGAGCTTGCCCGTCCGCGAGCGGCCGCCCTCGCAGTACATCGCCACGCAGCCCCCGCGCCCGAGCACGGAGCGGGCGGTGATGAACGCGTCGTCGTCGGCGTGGCCGCGGCGGACCGGGAAGACGCCGCCGTGCGTGTAGATCCACTGCAGCGGCGGGCTGAAGAGCTGGGACTTGGCCATGAAGCGGACCTTGCGCCGGATGGAGCAGCCCAGGAAGAAGTGGTCCATGAACGAGAAGTGGTTCGGCGCGAGGATGACGGGGCCGCTGCCGGGGACCTTCTCCGAGGAGATCCCGCGCGCCCGGAAGAACAGGAAGGCGTAGAGCGACGTGCAGAGGCGGACGAGCTCGTAGACCCAGTCGGGATCCCGCGTCCGCGACCGCTCGTGGAAGCGGTCGAAGTACTCCTTGGGGCGCGGGTCCTTGTAGACCTGCTCCTTCATCTTGACCAGATCGGGTTCGGTCATCGCGGCGTCTCGTGCTCCTGGTTGGTCATCCCTCGGACGTTCATTACCCCGCAGCCCAGCCTTGGGCACGCTCGAGTGCGCCATGCCAACGCGCCAGCAACGCGGCGGCCTCGTCGGGGCCCATCGACGGCTCGTAGCGCGCCTTCTCCCCGCCGAGCCGGGCAACCCCGTCGAGGGTGAGCAGGCCGGCGCCGACCCCCGCCAGCAGCGCCGCGCCGAGCGCCGTCGTCTCGGCCACCTCGGGCACGGCGACCGGCACGCCGAGGACGTCGGCCTGGAACTGCATCAGCCAGCGGTTGACCGTCGCGCCGCCGTCGGCGCGCAGCTCCTCGAGCGGCCGCCCGCTCGCGCGCTCCATCGCGCGGACGGCGTCGACGGTCTGGTAGGCCATCGCCTCCAGCGCGGCGCGCGCGAGGTGCGCGCGGCCCGTGCCGCGGGTGAGGCCGATGATGAGCCCGCGAGCGTAGGGATCCCAGTGCGGTGAGCCGAGGCCGGTGAGCGCGGGGACGAAGTAGACGCCGTCGTTGGCGTCGAGCGAGCCGGCGAGCGCCTCGGTCTCGGCGGCGGCCCCGACGATCCCCAGCCCGTCGCGCAGCCACTGGACCGCCGCGCCCGTCACGAAGATCGCCGCCTCGAGCGCGTAGGTCGTCTGGAGGCCGATCTGCCAGCCGACCGTCGCGAGCAGCCCCTCGGGCGCGCGCGGGACGCTCGTCCCCGCGTTGACGAGCACGAACGAGCCGGTGCCGTAGGTGTTCTTGCCGAGCCCCGGCTCGAGGCAGCGCTGGCCGAAGAGCGCCGCCTGCTGGTCGCCGGCGACGCCGGAGACGGGCACCGCGTGGCCGAAGAAGTCCTCCGCCCGGGTGCGCCCGAGCTCGCCGCAGGAGGGGCGGACCGCCGGCAGCGCGCGCTCGGGCACGCCGAACAGGCCGCAGAGCTCGGGATCCCAGCGGCCCGAGGCGATGTCGAGCAGCAGCGTGCGCGAGGCGTTGGTCGCGTCGGTGACGTGCTCGCCGCAGAGCTTGTAGAGCAGCCACGCGTCGACCGTCCCGAACACCGCCCGTCCGTCGCGCGCCCGCTGGGCGAGCCCGTCGACGTTGCGCAGCAGCCACTCGATCTTCGTGGCGGAGAAGTAGGGGTCGAGCACGAGACCGGTGCGGACGCGGATCGTCGCCTCCTCGCCCGCGGCGCGCAGCTCGTCGCAGCGAGCGGCGGTCCGGCGGTCCTGCCACACGAGCGCGCGGTGCAGCGGCTCGCCCGTGGCGGGATCCCAGACCACCACTGTCTCGCGCTGGTTGGTGATCCCGACCGCCTCGAGCTCGCCTGGCCGCAGCCCGGCGTCCTCGAGCGCCTCCCCGGCGACGGCGTGGGTGACCTCCCAGATCTCCGTCGCGTCGTGCTCGACCCACCCGGGCCGGGGGAAGTGCTGGCCGAACTCGCGGTAGGCGCGGCCGACCGGCTCGCCGTCGAGGTCGAAGACCAGGCAGGTGGTCCCGGTGGTGCCCTGGTCGATGGCGAGCAGCATCGCGGGCCGGGAGCCTACCCCCGGCGAGCAATAGACTCGGTACGGCGTGCCGACCGGTCAGACCGAGCTGCCCCGCGGCGAACGCCGCGTGCAGGAGTTCCTGCGCACGGAGTCCGGCAGCGCCTCCCTCCTGCTCGCCGCCACGCTGCTCGCCCTCGCGTGGGCCAACTCCCCGCTGGCGGGCGCCTACGACGACCTGTGGAGCGCCGAGCTGAGCGTCGCGGTGGCCGGGGCGGAGATCCGCGAGGACCTGCGCCACTGGGTCAACGACGGGCTGATGGTGTTCTTCTTCTTCGTCGTCGGCCTCGAGATCCGCCGCGAGCTCGCGATGGGGGAGCTGACCGACCGGGCGCGCGCCGCCGTCCCGGCGCTCGCGGCGGTCGGCGGCATGGTGGTGCCCGCGGCGCTCTACCTCGCGCTCAACGCGGGCGGCGAGGGCGCGCGCGGCTGGGGCATCGTGATGGCGACGGACATCGCCTTCGTGGTCGGGCTGCTCGCCCTGCTGGGGCCGACGACGCCCCCGGCGCTGCGGGTCTTCCTGCTCACGCTGGCGATCGTCGACGACATCGGCGCCATCGCGGTGATCGCGATCTTCTACTCCGACGGGGTCGAGCCGCTGGCGCTGGCCGCGGCGGTCGGCCTCGCCCCGCTGGTCTTCGTGGTCAACCGGGTGCGGATCTGGCGCGGGCCAGCGTACTTCGTGGCGGGGCTCGCGCTGTGGATCGCGATGGAGAAGTCCGGCGTGCACCCGACGATCGCCGGCGTGGTGCTCGGGATCGCCACCGCGGTCTTCCCGCCCAGCCGCGGCGACGTCGAGCGCGCCGCCCGCCTGGGCCGCTCCTTCCGCCAGGCGCCGACGCCGGCGCTCGCCCGCGCCGCCTCGCTCTCGGTGGCCGACTCCGTCTCGCCCAACGAGCGCCTCCAGTCGCTGCTGCACCCGTGGACGAGCTACGTCGTCGTCCCGATCTTCGCCCTGGCCAACGCCGGGGTGGCGATCGACGGCGACGCGCTGCGCGCCGCGGCCGGCTCGGCGGTCACCGCCGGCGTCCTGCTCGGGCTGGTCGGCGGCAAGCTGCTCGGGATCACGGCGTTCACCGCACTCGCCGTGCGGGTGGGGCGCGGGCGGCTGCCCGAGGGGGTCGGCCCCGCGCAGGTGACGGGCGGCGCCGCGCTCGCCGGCATCGGCTTCACGGTCTCGCTCTTCGTCGCCGACCTGGCCTTCGAGGACCCGGGGCTCAAGGAGGAGGCCAAGCTGGGCGTGCTCGCCGCCTCGCTGCTCGCCGCGCTGGTCGCGGCCGCGATCTTCCGGCTGGCCGCCCGCGGGACGGACGCCGCGGGCGCGACGGCGCCCATCCGGCTCGACCGGCCGGTCGACCCCGACGTCGACCACGTCCGCGGCGACCCGGGCGCGCCGCTGACCCTGGTGGAGTTCGGCGACTACGAGTGCCCGTTCTGCGGGCGCGCGACCGACGTGGTCGACGACCTGTTCGAGCGCTTCGGCAGCGAGCTGCGCTACGTCTTCCGCCACGTCCCCAACGAGGAGCGCCACCCCAACGCCGCCCTCGCCGCCGAGGCGGCCGAGGCGGCGAGCGCCCAGGGGCGCTTCTGGGAGATGCACGACCGGCTCTTCGAGCGCCAGGACGAGCTGGGGCTC
>JAUJME010000348.1 GCA_030447005.1 Solirubrobacteraceae bacterium
GCGGGATCAGCGGCGTGCTGCGCGACGCGGCGGCGGCGCGGGCGGCGGGCTCGGCCGTCTACCTGGCCTCGACGTACGACGGGCCGGTGGGGATCGCCGCGGCGGTCCACGCCGCCGCGGCGCTGAGCGCGGGCGGGCCGATGCCGGCCCATGGCCTCGCGACGCTCGACGCCTTCGCGGGCGAGGTGCCGGGGCCGCGCGCGGTGCGGGGGGCGATCCGCGTGCCTTCGGGTCCGGGGCTGGTCGACGTCTGACCGGCTCCCGGTCCGAGCCGCCCGCGAAGCTACGCTCATCCACCGTGACCCCCCGCAGCCGCCATCTCGTGGCGATCACCGGCGTCCTGCTCGGGCTCCTGCTCGCCGGGGGCCTGCTCCGCGACGGCGCGGAGGCGCAGAGCCGGCAGTGCTCCGCCGCCGGCTACGCCGGAACCCGGCCGCAGGCCTCCTTCACCACCGCCCCCAACCCGGCCGAGGCCGGCGCCCCCGTCGCCTTCGACGGCTCGGCGTCGCGCGGCGGCGCGGGTGCGGCCGTCACCGCCTGGTACTGGGACCTCGACGGCGACGGCGGCTTCGAGACGGTGCGATCCACGCCGACGATCTCCAAGCGCTACGCGTCCGCCGGGCGGGTGACGGTCCGCTTGGCCGTGGTGGACGCCTGCCGGTTCGTCTCGCCGCCCGCGAGCGCAACGCTCGACGTCGCCCCGCCCGACGCGCCGGGACTTGACATCGCGACGCCGCGGCGCCTGAGCTTCAGGACCGCGGCGCGCCGGGGCATCCTCCTCCGCGCCGCATGCGACGAGGCGTGCCGGCTGACCGCGACCGTCACCGCCGACCCGACGACCCGCCGCGCGCTCGGCCTGCGCGGCACCCGGCTCGCGCGGCGGACCGGGGCGCTGGCGGCGGCCGGCCGCAGGACGCTGAGGCTCAGGCTCCGGCTGTCGGCCGCTCAGCGGCGGCGAGGGCTGCGCGCGCGCCTGCGTTCGGTGCGCATCCGCGTCGAGGCGCGCGACCCCGCGGGCAACCGGACGGTGCGCCGGCGCACCGTCGCCCTCGGCCGCTAGCAGCGCGCGCTCAGCGCCCAGGCCCGGCTGCGCGCGACGACGACGAAGCCGCGGGGCGTGCGCGGGCTTGACAGGGGCTCGCGCGGATCGAGGAGGTAGAGGCGCTCCCGGCCGGGGGCCGGAGCCAGGAACGTGCCGCGAGCCGGCCGCTCGAACGCCGCCGAGCGCACCGCCGACGGCGGGATTCCGAGCCGCTGGGCGACCAGCGGGCCCGGCCGCGAGCTCGGCGCGTAGAGCGGCCCGCACGCCTCGATCCGCGCGCGGACCGACGGCCGGGCCACGATCGCCCGCAGGTCGCGCTCGAGGGCCCGCCGCTCCTCGGTCTGGGTGCGCAGGAGCGCGATCGCGTCGCGCTCGGCCGGCGCCTGCGCCAGCACCGCGACTGCCAGCGCCGCGGCGACGGCGATCCACCGGAGCGGCCGGCCCGCGTGGGCCCAGCCGCCCAGGGCGTAGGCGGCGAACAGCCCGAGGATCGCCGCGGGGACGAGCACGTAGCGGATCAGGAGCGGGAGGCCCGTGACGCCCAGGACGAGGAAGGAGCCCAGCCCGGCGATCAGCACCGCCAGGGGCGGCACCGCCCGCTCCGGCGCCCGCAGCGCGGCGAGGACGAGGCCCCCGACGCCGCCGGCCGCCGCCGCGCCGCCCAGGAGGTCGGCCAGGTGGGCGGGGAGGAAGTCGACGGCGGTCCCCAGTCCGCGCGGGCGCTCCAGGCGCTCGGCCAGCTCGCGGGTGCCCGTGAGCGAGTGCAGCGGATCGCCGGTGACGGCCAGGTCCATGAGCATCCAGGCGACCGGGGCCGCGAGTGCTCCCCCGACGAGCCGCGCGCGGCGCCTGGGCCCGCCGCCCCGGCCGGCCCAGGCCGCCCAGGCGATCGCGAGCGGCCAGGCCTCCGGGCGCAGCAGGCCCGCGAGCCCGAGGAGCGGGAGGACGCCGCCCGGCGCGGGGCGGCGGCCGACCGCGAGGGCGAGCGCGGCGAGCACGAGCGCGAGGAACGGCAGATCGACGAGCGCCTGCAGCAGCGCGATGACCACCACTTCCCGCGTCAGCAGCAACGCGGCCAGCACCGCGCCGACCAGCGGTCCGCCGAACCGGCGCCCGAGTGCGAACGCCGCGGCTCCAAGCGCGCCGAACGCCGCGAACGAGAGCGCCGAGGCGGCGGCCGGCGCGCCGTTGCCGAGCGGCGCCAGGACCGCGCCGGCGGCGATCGCGAGCGGGTGCGGCGTCGGCGCCGTCGCGAGCTCGAACTCCGGCAGCTCTCCTCGCGCGACCGCCTGGCCCCAGACGAGCGCGTACAGCCCGTCGTAGCCGACGACGCCCGGTCCGTAGACCAGCCGCGCCATGACGGCGAGCAGTCCCGCGGCGGCGATCCACGGGGCGGCCGCCCGGGCCGCGCTGGCCGCCCGGGCGGCGGGCGCGCACCATCCGGCGGGGGTCACTGCGCGCCGCGGAGGACCGCCGCCACCGCCTCGGGCGCCTCCAGGTGCACCGCATGGCCGACGCCGTCCACCACGGTCACCTCCGACCGCGGAAGCCCCCCCGCCGCCTCCTCCGCCACCGCGCGGAACTTCGCGTCGCGCTCCCCCACCACCAGCTCGACCGGCACCTCGACCTCCCCC
>JAUJME010000349.1 GCA_030447005.1 Solirubrobacteraceae bacterium
ACGCGGCCGTCGTCGCCGCGCAGCTCGAGCAGCTCCTCGACCACGGCGCGGTACTCGCGCTCGAGGTCGCGGGTGCGGCCGTCGACGGGCACGGCGTCGGGTCGCTCGGTGACCTCGACGCGCAGGCGGCCGAGGGGATCGGAGTGGGCGGCGCCGAGGGAGCCGCGGGCGACGCCGGAGAGCTCGACGGCGCGGCCGCCGCCGGGCAGGCGGACGCTCTGGCCGACCTCGGCGATCGTGCCGACGGCGGCGAAGTCCGTGCCGTGGCGGGGGACGAGGAGGACGCGATCCTCGGTGCCGACGTCCACCGGCAGCGTCACGTCCATGGTCGGGAAGACGACGGTGTCGTCGAGCGGGATGAGCAGGAGGGAGGACATGAAGGCTTGAGTTCGCTTTCGCTAGTGACCTACGTTGAGTAAGCACTATACAGCCTCGCCGGCCCTCCCCGGACGAGGATCTCAGTCGACCCGACTCAAGAATGGGACGCCTCAGCCGAGCTCGGCGAGGGAACGCTCGAGCGCGGCGGCGAGCGCCTCCACCGGCGGATCGAGCGCCGCGTCGGCCAGCAGGCCGGCGTGGTGCCGCGGTCGTAGGAGAGGATCCCGACCGTCAGCCCCTGGTCGGCCGGGTTGAGCGGGACGGCGGGGAAGACCTCGAGCAGGCGGACGCCGTCGAGGTAGAACGGCTGCTGCGGGCCGGGGACGTTCGAGACGACGGGGTTGAAGGCCCGGACGTTGCCCATCGCCCGCACGAGCACCGAGGAGACGACGGGCGGCGCCTGGCCCGTCGCTCCGACCAGCAGCGCGCCGGCCCGCACGGCGGCCGAGTCCTTGAGCTCGCGCATCGTGACCGCGATGCGGGCGATCCGCGCCGCCGGATCCGGCTCGCCCGTCGGCAGGTCGACGAAGACGGTCGAGATCCGGTTGCCGCCCTCGGGATCGCCCTCGCGGCGCACGGAGACCGGGACGAGGGCGACCGGCTCGCGGCCGCCGGCCGGCAGCGCCTCGGCCAGCATCCCGGTCACCGCGGCCAGCAGCGCGTCGTTGACCGTGCCGCCCGCCGCCTTGCCCGCCGCCTTGAGCGGGGCGAGCGCCGCGGACAGCAGCGCGGCGCGGCGGTTGGGGGAGATCGGCCGGTTGAGGGAGGTCATCGGCGCCTGCGGGCGCGCCCGCGCGAGCTCGGCGGCCAGCTCGCCGGCCCGCAGGAGGTCGTCGGCGGCGCGGCGCGGGCTCGTGTCGAGCGCCCGCTGCGTGGACTCGACCACCAGCCGCTGCGCCCGGGTCAGCGGCGCGGCGGCCATCGCGGCGAGCCGCCGGCGCACGTCGTACTGGCGCGGCACCCACGGCTCCTCGGGCGGCCGCAGGTCGAGCGGCTGGGGCGTCGGGTCGAGCAGGACCATGCCGATCCCCACCGCGGCGAGCCCGTCGACGAGCGCGTGGTGCATCTTCGGGATGACCGCCACGCGGCCGTCCTCGAGCCCCTCGACGACGTGGAGCTCCCACAGCGGCCGCGAGCGGTCGAGCCGCCGCGACATCTCCCGCGCGAGATAGCCGGCGAGCTCGGTCCGGCCGCCGATCGTCGCGCGGCGCAGGTGCCAGCCGAGGTCGAAGCCGGGGTCGTCGACCCACACCGGGTTGGCCAGCCCGAGCGGCGCCTCGTCGAGCCGCTGGCGGTAGCGCGGGACGAGGTGCAGCCGCTCGGCCACCCGGGCCGCCACCCGCTCGTACGTCAGCCCCGGCTCGAAGACGAGCACCCCGGCGACGGCCATGTTCACCGGCCCCCGCTCGGCCTGCAGGGAGGCCCGGTCGGCGGGGGAGAGGGGGTCCGTCAAACGTCGCCCAGAGGACGAGCGCCAGCGAAGTCCGGCCGGGCGAAACCCATCACCGCGGCGGCATGCGCAGCGCCCCGTCGAGCCTGATGACCTCGCCGTTGAGCATCGGGTTCTCGACGATGTGCGCCGCGAGCGCGCCGTACTCGGCCGGGTCGCCGAGGCGGGCGGGGTGGGGGACGCCGGCGCCGAGCGCCTCGCGGGCGGGCTCGGGGAGCGCGGCGAGCAGCGGCGTGTCGAAGAGGCCGGGCGCGATGGTCACCACGCGGATCCGGGCGCTCGCGAGGTCGCGCGCGGCCGGCAGGGTCATCGACGCGACGCCGCCCTTGGACGCCGCGTAGGCGATCTGGCCGATCTGGCCGTCGGCGTAGGCGATCGAGGACGTGTTGATGCAGACGCCGCACTCCCCGCCCTCGTCGGGTTCGTTGGCGAGCATCGCGGCCGCCGCCAGCCGCAGGACGTTGAACGTCCCGACGAGGTTGATCGCGATGACCTTCTCGAAGAACTCGAGCTGGTGGGGGCCGCGCTTGCCGGCGACCTTCTCCGCCCAGCCGACGCCGGCGCAGGTGACCGAGATCCGCAGCCCGCCGTCCTCCGCCGCGGCGGCCACCGCCGCCTCGACCTGCTCGGGCTGCGTGACGTCGCAGGCGACGAAGCGGGCGCGGTCGCCGAGCTCGCCGGCCAGCGCGGTGCCCGTCTCCTCGTTGAGGTCGGCGATGGTCACGTGGGCGCCGCCGGCGTGCAGCCGGCGCGCCGTGGCCGCGCCGAGGCCCGAGGCCCCGCCCGCGACGAGTGCTCGAGCTCCGTCGATCCGCATGGCGCG
>JAUJME010000350.1 GCA_030447005.1 Solirubrobacteraceae bacterium
TCGAGGGCTTCCTCGCCGAGCTCGTCGAGCGCTTCGAGGAGGGCCCGTTCCGCGACGCGATGGCCGAGACGATCGAGCTCCGGCTCGAGCGCGTCCTCGGCTAGCCGCCGGCCCTGCCGGGGCCCGCGAGGATTGGCGCGACCGCGTTCGGGGAAGGCGAGGTCCAGGCGCGATCGCGTGTCGGGGGAAGCCGCCGGACACGCGCGACATGCAAGGGGTGATCGAGCCCCGGCCCGCAAGTTCTGACCCGCGCCGGCGTTTTGAGCTCTCGAAGTCCCCGAACAAAGGAACCGAGCCCGTGATCCGACGCCGTCTCCTGATCCTCGTAGCCGCCCTCTCGGCCGCCGCCCTCGGCGCCGCCGGCACCGCCCAGGCCGCCGACCCGAACGACCCGTACTTCGGCCTGCAGTGGGGCCCCAAGCAGGTCCACGCCCCCGCGGCGTGGGGCACCTCGACCGGCTCTGGCGCGACCATCGCGATCGTCGACACCGGCGTGGATCTCGATCATCCCGACCTCGCCGGGAAGATCAGCGGCGGCGCAACGTTCATCGACTGCAAGACGAGCTGCGGCAACGGCGACTGGGAGTCGGGCGGCAAGGCCGCGGGCGCGCCGCATCCGCACGGGACCCACGTCGCCGGGATCGCCGCGGCGGCGACGAACAACGGCACCGGCATCGCGGGTGTCGCTCCTGACTCGAAGCTGCTCGCCGTCAAGGTGCTCGGCGAGGAGGGCGGCTCGTTCGAGGACATCGCCTCCGGCATCCGCTGGTCGGCCGACAACGGCGCCGACGTCGTCAACCTCTCCCTCGGCGCGCTCCCGGGGATCCAGGCGCTGGTGATCACCGGATTCATCTCCGACGTGCAGGACGCCATCCGGTACGCCAACTCCAAGGGCGTCACGGTGGTCGCCGCCGCCGGCAACGACTTCGCCTCGATCTGCGGCACGCCCGCTTCCGACGAGGGCGCTCTGTGCGTCGCCTCCACGACCCGCGAGGAGGGGCGCTCCAGCTTCTCGAACTTCGCGGTCAAGGAGGATCTGGCCACCGTCTCCGCCCCGGGCGGCGCGGCCTTCCTGTCCTGCAAGGAGGACATCATCTCGACGGTTCCGCTCGCCGAGGCCGATGGCTTCTGCGAGAAGCGCGAGGGCACGACCGGCTATGACTTCTACGCCGGCACCTCCATGGCCACGCCGCACGTGGCGGGCGTCGCCGGACTCCTCGCGGCCCAGGGCCGCACGAACGAGAACGTGTTCGACACGCTGATGGCCACCGCCCGCAATCCGATCACCGGCGCGCGCGGCAGCTACGACCCGGTGTACGGGTACGGCATCGTCGACGCCGCGGCCGGCGTCGCGGCGCCGGGGGCCACCACGACCACCACGACGAAGCCGTCGAAGGGCGGCAACGGCGGCGGCGGCAAGCCGAAGCGCACGCGCGACTAGCTCACGAGCTCGACACCACGCCGGCGCTGCCGCGGGAGGGCAGCGCCGGCGTTCGTGCGTCCGCACCTCAGAAGATCCCGTACTCGCGGACGAGCCGGGCGAGCGGCTGGCGCTCGAAGAGCAGCGCGAGCAGCCCGGACTCGAGCTGGTCGCCGTAGGCGCGGGCGCGGCGAAACAGGCCGTCGGTCTGCGCGGCCTCGCGGCTCAGGCCGGCCAGGTGGGCGCGGGCCTGCGGATCGTCGAGCAGGCCGACGAACGCGTCGTAGGCCCGCAGGGCGCGGGCGCCCGCGTCGGCGGCGTCGTAGCGGACGAACGCCGCGGCGACGCGGTCGGTGGGCGGCATCGCGAAGGCCAGGTCGAGCGACGCCTGCATCGCGTCCGAGCGCAGCTCGTGGCACTCGAGCACGGGGAGCAGGCCGCCGGCGAACAGCAGCTTGCGCGACGTGCGGAGCTTCGCGTTGCGCAGGCCCCAGCCCTCGTCGCCGCGCTCGCGGGCCTTGCCCTCGAAGTCGACGCAGATCGTCCGCCAGTAGCGGATGAGGTCGTTGAGCAGGAAGCGCGGGACGCGCTGGTCGCGGACGCCCGCGTCGAGGTAGCGGCGCAGGATCGCCCCGCGCGCGGCGGCGTGGACCTCCTCGCCCAGCAGCGCCACCGACTCGAGCAGGAAGAGCATCCGCCGGGTCAGGTTGTCGTTCGTGTCGTGGCCGAGCCCGATCCGCTCGACGAGGTCCTCCGGCCGCGCGCGGCCGCCGAAGATCCCCTCCCGGCCGGGGGCGGAGTCGAGCACGCCGCGCACCGCGTCGGGCGACGGCTCGCCGCCGCCGAGGACGACGAAGTCGTCGTCGGAGCCGCTCGTGAGCTCCCGCCGCCCCCACGAGCCCATGAGCACCACGGCGACGCCCTCCTCCGCGCCGCCCGGGAGCCGCGCGCGGCGGTCGGCGAGTGCCGCGGTCGTGCGCTCCCGCGCGGCCCGCAGGTGCGGGAAGTCGGTCCGGCCGGCGGCCGCGAGCTGCTCGAGCGGGCTGGCGCTCAGCGGCCCGGGAGCGGGGCCTCGAGGATCCACGGGACGTCGATGCAGCGGGCCAGCAGCGGGCAGAAGCGCTCCTCGTCGGCGTCGCGCAGCGCCACGTGGCAGCAGCCCTCGGCGATCGAGGAGACGTGCACGTGGCGCAGCCGCGCGCCGAAGGCATCGAGCAGCTCCTCGCCG
>JAUJME010000351.1 GCA_030447005.1 Solirubrobacteraceae bacterium
ACGCGTCGATCGAGCACGCCTCGAACCTCGGCCGCATGTTCCGCCCGGACTCCGAACCGCTGCTGCCCAACTGGCGCCACCTCCCGGTGGGCTACCACGGGCGCGCGGGGACGGTGGTCGCGAGCGGGACGCCGATCCGCCGCCCGCTCGGCCAGCGCCCGCCGGCGGACGGCGCCGCCGGCCCCTCCTTCGGCCCCGAGCCGCGGCTCGACATCGAGCTCGAGCTGGGCTTCGTCACGGGGGACGGCCCCCCGCTCGGAGTGCCCGTCGGCCCGGCCGAGGCCGCCGACCGCATCTTCGGCGTCGTGCTCGTCAACGACTGGAGCGCCCGGGCGATCCAGCGGTGGGAGTACGTGCCGCTCGGGCCGTTCCTCGGCAAGTCGTTCGCCACCTCGATCTCCCCGTGGGTCGTCCCCTACGCCGCCCTCGCGCCGTTCCGGACGGAGGGCCCGCCGCAGGAGCCCGCGCCGCTCGAGCACCTGCGCGCCGCCGAGCCGCGGGCGCTCGACGTCGACCTCGAGATCGTCCTCAACGACACGGTGGTCAGCCGCACGAACGCCCGCCACCTCTACTGGGGCTTCGAGCAGATGGTCGCCCACGCGACCTCCAACGGCGCGACGCTGCGCGCGGGCGACCTGTTCGCGTCGGGGACGATCTCGGGGCCCGAGCCCGGCAGCTACGGGAGCCTCATCGAGCTCAGCTGGGGGGGCCGCGACGCGATCGAGACCGCGGGCGGCGAGCGGACCTTCCTCGAGGACGGCGACACGGTGACACTGCGCGGCCGCGCCGGCCGAGACGGGATTGACGCCGTGTCGCTCGGGGAAGTGACCGGTCAGGTCCAGCCGGCGGGGGGAGGCAGCAGTGCAGCAGACGGCGAGCGCGCCTGACGAGCCCGCGGCACGCGGAGCCGTCCTCGACGCGGGGCCGCATCCCGAGCCGCGGGAGACCCGTGCGCCGGGGCTGCCGGCGGAGGTCGAGGTGGCGGTCGTCGGCGCGGGCTTCGGCGGCCTGGGCATGGCGATCCGCCTCAAGCAGGAGGGGATCGAGGACTTCGTGGTGCTCGAGCGCGCGCCTGACGTGGGCGGGACCTGGTTCGCCAACACCTATCCCGGCTGCCAGTGCGACGTGCCGTCGAACCTCTACTCGTTCTCCTTCGCCCGCAAGGCGGACTGGACGCACTCCTATCCCGAGCAGCCGCAGATCCACGCCTACCTGCGCGACTGCGCGCGCCGCTTCGGCGTCCTCGGCCACACGCGACTCGGCTGCGAGATGCTCGAGGCCGAGTGGGAGGCCGAGGACGGGCGCTGGCGCGTCGAGACCACGGAGGGGACGGTGCGGGCGCGGACGCTCGTCGCGGCGCCCGGGCTGCTGAGCGAGCCGTCGGTGCCGCGCGTGCCGGGCCTCGACCGCTTCGGCGGGACCGTCTTCCACACCGCCACCTGGAACCACGAGCACGACCTCACCGGCGAGCGCGTCGCGCTGATCGGGACGGGGGCGACGGCGATCCAGATCGGCCCGCGGATCGCGCCGCGGCTCGCGCGGATGCACGTCTTCCAGCGCACGCCGCCCTGGATCATCCCCCACCCCGACCGCGCGATCGGGCCGGTGCTGCGGACGCTCTACAAGGCGCTGCCGCCGCTCCAGCGGCTCGCGCGCCGCGGGGTGTACGCGGTCCGCGAGAGCCTGGCCACCGGGATGGTCCGCACGCCGAAGCTGCTCAAGCTCCAGGAGCTGACCGCCCGGGGGCTGCTGCGCGCGCAGGTCCGCGACCCGGAGCTGCGCGCGCGGCTCGTGCCGGACTACCACATCGGCTGCAAGCGGATCCTGCTCTCCAACGAGTGGTATCCGATGCTCACCGCGCCGCACGTCGAGCTCGTCACGGACCCGATCCGCGAGGTGACCGAGCGCGCGGTGGTGACCGCCGACGGCGCGGAGCGCGAGGTCGACTCGATCATCCTCGCCACCGGCTTCAGCCCCACCGACCCGCCGATCGCCCACCGCCTGCGCGGCGCCGGCGGGCGGCTGCTCTCCGAGGTCTGGAACGGCAGCCCGCGCGCCTACCTCGGCACCGCGGTCGCGGGCTTCCCGAACCTCTTCCTGCTCTACGGCCCGAACACGAACCTCGGGCACTCCTCGATCGTCTACATGCTCGAGTGCCAGATCGACTACGCGATGCGCGCGATGCGGGCGGTGCGCGAGCGCGGGGCGGCCGCGCTCGAGGTCCGGCCCGAGGTCCAGGACGCCTACAACGAAGCGCTCCAGGAGCGGCTGGGCACGACGGTCTGGAACACCGGCGGGTGCGCGAGCTGGTACCTCGACGCCACGGGCCGCAACTCGACGATGTGGCCGGACTTCACCTTCAACTTCCGTCGCCGCCTCGAGGCGTTCGACCCGGGCGACTACGTCATGCACGAACCGAAAGGCACACCATGAGCTCGGCCGACTACGTGATCGTGGGGGCCGGCTCGGCCGGCTGCGTCCTCGCCAACCGCCTCTCCGAGGACCCGGGCACGCGCGTCCTCCTGCTCGAGGCCGGCGGGCCGGACCGCAGCCCGAACATCAAGATCCCGGCGGCGTTCGCCAAGCAGTTCCACACCAAGCTCGACTGGGACTACGCCACGGAGCCCGAGCGGGAGGTCGACGG
>JAUJME010000352.1 GCA_030447005.1 Solirubrobacteraceae bacterium
ACCGCGGCCGGCGGTGGGCCTTCTCGACGACGGCCCCCTCGTCGGAGCGCTTCATCAGCTCGTAGATCTCCGACGACATCGAGCCCTCGACGATCCGCAGCAGGTCGTGGGCGTCGATCGGCGTCTCGCAGCCCTCGGTGACGCCGATCCGCAGCGTGCCCAGGCCGCGCTGGTTGTGGGTGGCGACGGGGACGGCGTCGAGGATGCGCTCGACGTCCTCGCCGCTGAAGCCGTCGGCGAGCAGCCGCTCGCGGGCGGCGCCGGCGACGAGCCCCTGGGCGCACGGGCACGCGGTCATCCCCTGGGCGGCCACGCCGACGAGCCGCCGGGTCCCCGCCTCGCCCGCCACCGCGGAGCCCAGCAGCGAGTAGATCTCCTGCGTGTCGATCCCCGAGACCGGCGCGGGCCGGTGGACGGGGTAGCGCGCCTCGATCGTCACCTCGGCGCGGCGCGCGCCCTGGCGGTCGCGGACGCGCTCGGCGATCCGCTGCGCGAGCGTCTCGGCGCGGAAGACCGACTCGTGGAGGATCACCTCGCCGATCGCCTCGTTGACGACCTCCTCGAAGCGCGACATGTGCGCGCCCTTCTGGTGCGGGCCGAGGTCGACGAAGCACTCGAGCGTCGCGGAGAAGAGCTGCTCGGCCCCGTCCTGGCGGATGCGGATGACCTTCTCGACGCCGGTCACGCCCACGCGCGAGAGCGAGACGTGCAGCGTCGGGACCTGAGCCTGGACGTCCTCGAGCGTGAGTGCCATGTCCGATTCAGGTTACGACGCGAAGGCCCGCGGCAGTTCTGGCGCGTTCGCCCCGTTAGGTGGACGATTTGAGTCCGCGGTGGAGGGTGGAGGCTTGACTACGAGGATCGAAGGGCTGCTCGTCGACGAGGCGCCGATCGCGGAGCTCGACGAGCTCAGTCCGCTCATCGCCGAAGCCCAGGAGCGCGGCTTCATCGCGTTCGAGGCGCTCGCCCGCTGCCTCGAGGAGGTCGAGGTCACCAAGGAGCAGGTCGTCGAGCTCCACGCCTACCTCGAGGAGCAGGGCATCGACGTCGTCGGCACGGACGGCCGTCCCGCCGTGACGAGCGGCCCCGCCCCCCGCGCGGTGGTCGCCCACGAGAACGGCGACCGGCCGGCGCGCAAGCAGGACGTCGACCTCACCGTCGAGCCTTCGCTCGACTCCCTGCGCCTCTACCTCCGCTCGATCGGCCGCGTGCAGCTGCTCACCGCCGAGCGCGAGGTCGCCCTCGCCCGCCGGATCGAGCGCGGCGACCTCGACGCCAAGCAGGAGATGGTCGAGGCCAACCTGCGCCTGGTGGTCTCCATCGCCAAGGGCTACCTCGGCCGCGGCCTGAGCTTCCTGGACCTCATCCAGGAGGGAAGCCTGGGCCTCATCCGCGCGGTCGAGAAGTTCGACTACCGCCGCGGCTACAAGTTCTCCACCTACGCGACCTGGTGGATCCGCCAGGCGGTCACCCGCGCGATCGCCGACAAGGGCCGCACCATCCGCATCCCGGTCCACATGGTCGAGCGGCTCAACAAGGTCGTCCACGTCGAGCGCCAGCTCGTCCAGCAGCTCGGCCGCGAGCCGCTGCCCGAGGAGATCGCCGTCGAGCTCGAGTGCTCGGCGCGCGAGGTCCGCGACATCCTGCGCATGGCCCAGCAGCCCGTCTCGCTCGAGAAGCCGGTCGGGGAGGAGGACGAGTCCGAGCTCGGCGACTTCGTCGAGGACGACGCCGCGGTCTCCCCGTTCGAGCAGGCCTCCGAGTCGCTGCGCCGCGAGAACGTCCGCCGCGCGCTCGCCGCGCTGCCGACGCGCGAGCGCGAGGTCATCGAGATGCGCTTCGGCCTGCGCGGCAGCCGGCCGCGGACGCTCGAGGAGGTCGGCCAGGCGTTCAACGTCACCCGCGAGCGCATCCGCCAGATCGAGAACCACACGCTCAAGAAGCTCGAGTCGCTGCCCGAGGCGCAGCGGCTGCGGGACGCCTGCTGAGCGGGCCGTTCTGTCCGGAGGGGAACGTATGTTCCCTTCCATGAACCGCTTAGGCCCCAGGCAACAGGGAGACGTCGGCGAGCTGTCGGCGATGTGCTGGCTGACGGAGAACGGCTGGAGCGTCTACCTGCCGGTGGGTCACAGCCCCGATGTCGACCTCGTCGCCCTGCGCGGAGATGAGGTCGCTCGCGTGCAAGTGAAGACCTCGACGCAGCAGGTCGGCCGCCGCTACACGGTCTCGATCTGCACCCGCGGGGGCAACCAGAGCTGGTCCGGCCTCGTCAAGCGGTTCGGGCCCGAGCGGTGCGACTACCTGTTCGTTCACTGCGCCGACGGGCGGCGCTGGTTCATCCCGGCGGAGCAGATCGGGGGCACGACCGGGATCCAGGTCGGAGGTCCGACCTACGCTCGGTTCGAGGTCGAGCCGGGCCGGCCGCTCCCGGTCTCGCGAGCCGCCTGATCGGTATCCTCTCCGGCCGCGGCGGGGTAGCGAAGCGGTCAAACGCACCGGACTGTAAATTCGGCCTCTCTGAGTTCGCAGGTTCGAATCCTGCCCCCGCCACTCAGGTCAGCTCGGCGCCGGGCCGACCTCGCTCGACTCGTG
This sequence comes from Solirubrobacteraceae bacterium, assembly GCA_030447005.1. Next base: position 2,593 of record JAUJME010000352.1, read on the forward strand.
CAGCAGGAAGCCCGCCGCGTCGAGCACGCCGCGGTCGCGCAG
>JAUJME010000353.1 GCA_030447005.1 Solirubrobacteraceae bacterium
TCCCCGACATCCTCGCCAACGCGGGCGGCGTCTGCGTCTCCTACTTCGAGTGGGTGCAGGACCAGCAGAAGTTCTCCTGGGACGCGATCGAGATCCAGGAGCGCCTGCGCCGCCAGATGCGCACCGCGCTCGGCAAGGTGTGGGACGCCGCCCAGCGGCGCGACTGCGACTGGCGCACCGCCGCGCTGACGGTGGCGGTGCAGCGCGTGGCCGAGGCCGCGCGGCTGCGCGCGATCTATCCCTGAGGCTGGGGCGCCGGCCGCGGCGCGGCGGGCGCGCGGGTCTCGTCCTCGGCGACCCAGGCGTCGGCGTCCGGCGCGTCGTGGCGCTTGAGGTACCAGGTGACGTAGCGGTAGGAGAAGAACGCGGTCGCCGCGAAGGCCGGCCAGCCGAGCACCAGGACGACGCCGCCGAGCCACGCCGCCTTGCCGGCGAGGATGAGCGCCGTGTAGACGACGGCGCGCACGCCGAAGAGCACCACCCACGCCAGCGAGGAGACCATGAAGGCCGGGCGGACCCGCGGGTCGCGGACGTAGCCGCTCGGCCAGCGGTAGAAGCCCTGGGCGAGGTAGCCGATCAGCGGCCGCCGGACGAGCACGGAGACCAGGAAGACGACCGCGTAGACCGCGTTCTGGGCCACCTTCGGCCAGAAGAACCCCTCGACGGTCCCCGTGCGAAGCGCGATGTAGACGGCGATGCCGGTCCCCACCAGACCGCCGACCGCGTTGACCGGCGAGGCGCGGCGGAGCAGGCGCTCGATCATCAGGCAGACGGCGATCGCCACGGCGGCGATCGCCGCGACCTCGAGGCCCGCGAAGGAGTTGACCACGAGGAAGACGATCGGCGCGAGCCCGGTGTCGACGATCGCCCGCTTGGAGCGGACCATGTCCCAGGGGTCGTAGGCGCCGTCGGGCGCGGGGCTCGGCGGCCGCGGGTTCATCCGGACGAGGGTATCGGCGGCTCGGGTGAACCGATTGTGTTCGTTGCTTGACATGGAGTGGCTACATGCCAGAGGATGCGGACGTGTGCCGTCGCGCCCTGGCAGGGGCTTGCGGGCGGCCGACTCGGACAAGCGCCCCGAATCGAACGGGGCTTTCATAGGAGGCTCGGAATGGCAGGAGTACGACGTCGCCGTCTGGCGGCGGCGGTCATCGGCGTGTGCGCGCTCGGCGCGGGCACGGCGGGAACGATCGCGGTGGCCGGCGGCACGCCGGCGAACAAGGTGGTCGCCGCGGGCAGCAAGACCCAGGTCATCGCCCCGGGGAGCAATGTGACGATCCTGTCGGGCATCATGCGGACGTCCAAGCCCAAGGACGTGATCATGCAGGTCGCGCTGGAGTGCTCGATCCTCACCCAGCTGAAGACGAGCAACGACTCACCGACGTCGCGGGCCGAGGGACGCGTCCGGGCCTGGGTGGAGGTCGATGACAGGATCGTCCCGATCCAGGACGACAGCAACCCGCCGCAGGATCCTGCCCAGAACGGCAACGGCAACGACAGCGACAAGGTCGTCTTCTGCGACCGGACCTATCAGCGCAAGGTCACCGACAACGAGGACCCGCTCGACGGCCAGGACACCGAGGAGGACTTCATCGACACGAAGAGCTCCCACGCGTTCAACTGGGTCCGTCTCAACATGGGCTCGGGCGTCCACAAGATCGAGGTCGTCGCCGACCTCGAGGCGGACGCCAGCAATCCGGGCGCGGCGGCCGAGGCCATCATCGGCAACCGGACGCTCATCGCGGAGCCCGGCAAGTTCGGCAACGACGCCACCATCGCGGAGGTCGGCGACTCGAGCTCGGGCAAGTAACTCCCCAGTCCTGAGGGGGCCGGGCCGGCTCGGAGCCCGGCCCCTTCAGCTAAGCCAGCGTGAGCTGGCGCTCGTAGGGCCCATGGCCGGTGAGGCACGTGGCGCCGCAGCGGGCGGCGAGCTCGAGCGCGTGCTCGAGGTCGTCGCCTCGCGCCAGGGCGAAGGTGAGCCCCGCGGCGAAGGAGTCCCCGCAGCCGTACGCGTCGGCCGGCTCGCCCGGCACCTCGGCGGCGGCCCAGTCGCCCGTCGTGCCGTCGACGCCGAGCCAGGTGCCGCCCGCGGCCCCGCGGGTGGCGACGAGGTGGCGCGGCCGCGGGCGCAGCGCCTCGGCCGCGGCGACCTCCACCGCGTCGCCGGCGCTGTGGACGAGGACGTCGACCTCGACGGCGGCGGCCGCCAGCGCGTCCGCGCCCCGCGGGGTGGCGACGAGGACCCGGGCGGCCCGCGCGCGCCGCGCCGCCTCGGCGTCGCCGCCCGTGAAGTAGACGCCGTCGAAGCCGGCGAGGGCCCCCCAGTCGAGCGGGTCGGATCCGTGGGGGACGATCCGCTCGCCGACGACGGTGATCGTCCGCTCCGCGCCGTCGTCGAGGTGGGTGAACGCCCGCCGCTGTGGCGCCTGACGCACGCCCGCGTGGGTGCGGACGCCGAGCGCCTCCATTCGCTCCACGACCAGCTCGCCGGCGTGATCGGAGCCGACCGCCGTGTAGAACGCCGCCCCGCCGGCGAGCCGGGCCATCTGCACCGCCGCGACCGCGCCGCCGCCGCCCGCGTCGTCCCAGCCGGCGCGCGCCTCGAGGATCTCCCCGCG
>JAUJME010000047.1 GCA_030447005.1 Solirubrobacteraceae bacterium
AAGGTCGTCGCCAACCTCCCGTACGGCGTGGCGGCCACGGTGATCCTGCGGACGATCGAGGAGCTCCCCGCCGTGAGCCGGTGGGTGGCGATGGTCCAGCGCGAGGTCGGCGAGCGATTCGCGGCGCCCGCGGGGTCGCCCGCCTACGGCGCGCCGTCCGTCCTCGCCCAGCTCGCCTGCGAGGTGCGCGTCCTGCGCCCGGTCGCCCGCACCGTCTTCCATCCCGTCCCCAACGTCGACTCGGCGCTCGTCGGCCTCACCCGGCGCGGGCCGGCGCCGCCGCCCGGCCTGCGCGCGCTGGTCTCCGCCGGCTTCGCCCACCGCCGCAAGGCGCTGCCGCGCTCGCTCGCGCTCGCGCCGGGGGCGCCGCCCGGCGTCCGCGACCGCGCCCGCGCGGCGCTCGTCGCGATCGGCAGGCCCGCCGACGCCCGCGCGGAGTCGCTCGCCCCCGCCGACTGGGTCGCGCTGCACGCCGCGATGGAGGCCGGGTGAGCCCTCCCTCCGCGCTCACCGCCCGCGCCGCCGGCAAGGTCAACCTCTGCCTGTTCCTCGGGGAGCCGCGCGCGGACGGGCTGCACCCCCTGGTCTCCGTCATCCTGCCGGTGACGCTCGCCGACGAGCTCCGGCTCGAGCCGGCGCCGCCGGGCGCCGGCGCCACCGCCGACGAGGTCCTCTGCGTGGGCGTCGAGGGGCCGAACCTGGCGAGCGCCGCGCTGGCCGCCTATCGAGCGGCGACCGGCTGGGACGCGCCTCCGCAGCGCCTGACCATCACGAAGCGGATCCCGGTGGCGGCGGGGATGGGCGGCGGGTCGGCCGACGCCGCGGCCGCCCTCCGTCTCGCCGCTCGCGCCGCCGGCCGCCCGGAGGATCCGGCGCTCCGTGCCATCGCGCCGCGGCTGGGCTCGGACGTCCCCGCGCTCCTCGAGCCGTCGGCAACGCTGATCACCGGGGCCGGCGAGGACGTCGAGCCGCTCGAGGCGCCGCCGCCGCTGGGGCTGCTGCTCCTCCCCAGCGACGCGCGGCTCTCCACGCCCGCCGTCTTCCGCGAGGCCGACCGGCTCGGGCTCGCGCGCCGGCCCGAGGACCTCCACGCCCTCGCGCATGCCGTGCGCGCCGGCGGCTCGCTCCCGCCGCCCGACCTGCTGCACAACGACCTCGAGGCCGCGGCGATCTCGCTCGAGCCGTCGATCGCCCCGGCGCTCGATCGCGTCCGGGCGTGCGGCGCCGACCACGCGATGGTCTCAGGGTCGGGGCCCACCGTCTTCGGTCTCTTCGCCGGGGCGGCGGGGCCCGCCCGCGCCCGCGCCGCGGCCGAGCGCGTCCCCGGCGCGATCGCCGCCGAACCCGCCTGATGCGCCCGCTGCCGCTCGTCGCCGGTCTCGCGCTCGCCGCCTACCTGGCGCTCCGCCGGCGCAGGCTCGGCAGGATCGAGCTCGGCGGAGGCGCGCTCGTGCTGGCCGGCTGCCTGGTCGTCGGCCTCGGGATCGTCGAGCCGCCCGACTTCGAGAAGCTCTTCGAGGAGGTCGGCACCGCGCTCGGCCCGTACACGTACGCGGTGGTCGGGGTGCTGGCCTTCCTCGAGACGGGCGCCTTCGTCGGGCTCGTCGCCCCGGGGGAGACGGCGGTGCTGGTCGGCGGCGTCGTCGCGGGCCAGGGCCAGATCGACCCCTTCGTCCTGGTCGGGATCGTCTGGAGCTGCGCCTTCGCCGGCGACCTGACCTCCTACTACATCGGCCGCCGCCTCGGCCGGGGCTTCCTCCTGCGCCACGGCGGGCGCCTGAAGATCACCGAGGAGCGCCTGGGGCAGGTCGAGGGGTTCTTCGAGCGCCGCGGCGGCGCGACGATCCTCATCGGCCGCTTCATCGGCCTCGTCCGGGCGCTCGCGCCGTTCGTCGCCGGGGCGTCGCGGATGCCGCTGGCGAAGTTCGTCCCCTACGACATCCTCGGCTCCGGGCTGTGGGCCGCGCTGTTCGTGACCCTCGGGTACGTCTTCTGGCGCTCGATCGGGACGGTGAGCGCGTACGTCGGGCGCGGGCTGTTCCTGTTCGCCGCGGTGGTCGGCCTCGTCGTCGCCGGGCTCTACGTCCGCCGCCTGGTCCACCACCCGGCCGAGCGGGCGAAGGCGCGGGCGTGGCTCGACGCCCAGGAGGCGCGGCCGGGGGTGGGGCCGGTCGTGCGGCGGCTGCGGCCGCTGCTCGCCCGGGGGCTCGGGCCCGCGCGCTTCCTCTACGACCGCCTCACGCCGGGCCAGCTCGGCCTCGAGCTGACCACGCTGCTCGCGCTGCTGGCGGTCGGCGGCTTCACCTATCTCCTCCTCGCCGGCGCGGTCGAGGACGGCCGCGCGTTCCTGCCGGGCGACGGGCGGGCGTTCTCCGTCGCGCGGGCCCTCGACTTCCGGCCCGCCGAGCAGGCGCTCACGGTGCTGACCGACCTCGGCTCGCTGCCGGTCGCCGGGCTCCTCACGCTGGCCACGGCGGCGTGGTCGGCGGTCCGGCGCCGCGCGCTCGAGGGCGCGGCGCTCGTGGTCGGGCTGTCGCTGACCTGGCTCGCGGTCCACACCGCCAAGGCGGCCGAGGCGCGGCCGCGCCCGGTCGACCCGGCCGTGGAGACCCTGGGCTTCGCCTTCCCGTCCGGCCACGCGGCCTACGGCGTCGCCCTCGTGGCCTGCGCGGTGGTGCTGGTCCGCGGCGGCTCGAGCCTCGCCGTCCGCTTCGGCGCGGTGACCCTCGCGCTGATCGCCATGGCGGGGATCGCGCTCAGCCGCGTCTACCTGCGGGCGCACCACCTCTCCGACGTCGTCGGCGGCGTCGCGCTGGGGGTGGCGATCTTCTCGGCGGCGGGCATCGTCGCCGTCGTCATCGCCTTCGTGCGTCAGAATCCAGCGTCGTGACCAACACGGAGATCACCTACCTGATCGCCGGAGCGGCCGCCGTCCTCTCGCTCGCGGCCTGGATCGGGCTGATCGTCGTCCCCGCCTGGGGCTCGTACTCGCGGATCTGGGAGCGCCTGGTCTCCGTGGTCCTGAGCGTGTACGTCCTCGCCGCCTTCCTGCTTGCGGGGGCGGGGGTCGCCGCGCTCGTCCTCTACTACTACGACGAGCTCTAGCCCCATGCCGGCGCGGCCGGAGACGCAGCCGGCCTTCGACCTGGGGCCGCTCGACGCGATCACCGCCGCGGTCGAGGCGGGCCACGGGCTGCCCGAGGTCACGCGCGCGGCGGCCCGGGCGCTCGACGCCTCGCTCGTGCTGCTCGACCGCTCGAGCGCCGTGCTCGCCGTGGCGGCCCGCTCGACCGCCGACGAGCGCGCGCTCATGCGCGACGCGCCGGGCGTCGCCACCCACGACCTGCGCGTCGGCGACGAGGTGGTCGGCCGGTTGCGGCTGCGCGGCCGCAGCGCCGAGCCCCCCGCCGCGCTGCTGCGGATCGTGATCACCCTGATCGCCTCCGAGGTCGAGCGTCTCCGCGCCCCCGAGCGCGCCTCCGAGGCCGCCCAGGCGGCGTTCCTGCGCGCCGTCCTCGACCGCGAGGTCACCGACCGCGACAACCTCGTCGCCCGGGGCGAGGAGCTCGGCGTCGACCTCAGCGCGGGCGGCGCGATCGTCGTGGTCCGCGCCCACCACTTCGTCCCGAGCGAGGACGACTGGCGCGGCCGGGTCCTCTCCGCGGCCGAGCGCGCGACGCGGGCCACCGCGCCGGGCGGGGCGCTCGCCGCCGTCCTCGCCCCCACCGACACCGCCGGGCTGGTCGTCGTGCTCGTCCCCGCCGCCGACGAGGCGCTCGTGCGCCGCGTCGCCGAGGTGGTGGCCGGCGAGCTGCACGCGAGCCTCCACGGCTTCACGTTCGCGATCGGCCACTCGCGGATCGCCCAGGACCCCGTCGACCTCTACCGCGCCGGCAACGAGGCGCTGCTCGCCGCCAACGTCGCCGAGGCCTCGCCCGAGGAGGCGGCGACCGTGCTCGCCTTCGAGGACACGGGCGCCTACCGGCTGCTGCTGCCGGCCATGAGCGAGGACCCGGCGGAGCTCCAGCGCTTCTACTCCGAGACGGTCGAGCCGCTCGTCGCCTACGACGAGCAGTACGAGACCGACCTCGTGCAGACGCTCGAGACCTTTCTCGACGCCGACGGCAACGTCGCCGGCACCGCCCAGCGCCTGTTCACCCACCGCCACACGGTCCGCTACCGGCTCGAGCGCGTGCGCGAGCTCTGCGGGCTCGACGTCTCCTCGACGGACGGGCGCGAGAAGCTGGGGCTGGGCCTGAAGGCCATGCGCGTCCTCGGGATCGCCGCGGCGCGGGGGCCCGCCACCGAGGCGGGCGCAGGCGGCGGGCGGGTCCGCCGCGACCCGAAGGATCGGTAAGGCAACGGACCGAATCGGCGCACGGCGCCGGCTTTGGGCGTACGGTCCTTCCCGCTCCGTCGCGTACCAAAACCCAAGGACCCCATGCGCCTGATCCGCGCGAGTGCCGCCATCGCGCTCAGCCTGCTGTTCGCCTCGCCCGCCGCCGCGTCGCCGGTGGCCACCAACGAGCAGTCCTACTCGGCGCTGGGCCGGGTCTTCCCCGATCCGCTGGCCGGCTGCCGCGGCGGCGCCGAGGGCTCGGGCTGCTCGCCGCACGCCCGCGGCAACGTGCCCGCCGTGCAGTTCGTGGGGGTCGATGAGTTCGTCGACGCGCTGCGGTTCATGAACACGAACGCGCGCGGGTGGTCGCGCTACATGGAGGTCCTCCCGCTCGACGGCAAGATGGGCGACGGCAGCGGCACCGAGCCCGGCCCGAGCATGTTCCCGGGCAACAACCTGCCCGACCTCGAGTTCACGCCGAACCCCAAGTTCGTGTCGGCGGGGCTGGCGACGACGACGGGCACGAAGAAGAAGTCCGACCTGTACGTCGTCCGCGTGACGGACGAGACGGTCCCCGACGCGGGCAAGAAGCGCTACGCGCTGTCGCTGTCCATCCACGGCATCGAACGCGCCGGGGTCGAGGGCGGCACCCGCGCCATCGAGGACCTCGTCACCGCGGCCACGACGCCGAAGGCCGGCGGCAAGCCGGGCGAGACCCGCCTCGACGAGGGGATCCTGCCCGGCGCCTTCGCGTCCAAGGGCCCCACCTTCCGCGAGGCGCTGCAGAAGTCGATCATCTACTTCACCTTCCCGAACCCGGACGGCTGGCGGCGCGGGTCGGTGACCGCCGTCCCGGCGGGCGGGAGCGTCTTCTTCCAGCGCTACAACGGCAACGGCGTCGATCCCAACCGCGACTGGCCGGGCATCGGCTACACGTTCCGGCCCTACTCGGGTCTCTCGGAGCCCGAGAGCCGCGCGCTGTCGTCCTACTTCGACCAGATCAAGACGAAGACCGGCTCCAAGTTCGCCGCGGGCGACGACCTCCACGGCCAGCCCGAGGCCGACGCGCTCTCCTACACGCTGATCCCGAACGCCTCGAAGAACTTCGCCAAGAACCTCCGCATCCGCGAGACCTCGAAGGTCATCAACGCGACCGCGTTCGAGGCGCTCAAGTGGTCGCCGCTCATCCAGTCCAACGACAAGCCGGTGGGCGGGACGACGGGGTGCGGCCCGGACGAGGGCCTCGGTCCCGTGTGCCCGAAGATCTACGCGCAGACCTGGGGGACGGTCTACGACACGATCAACTACACGACGACGGGCGCGCTGGGCGACTGGTTCGACTCCCAGATCGGCCTCGACGCGGACGGCATCGACAACGAGATGTCGTTCTCGCACCTGGACAAGAACATCGTCTTCGAGCCGCAGACGGAGCAGCTCCACGTCGACGGCAACAAGTTCCTGATCTTCGCCCACGTGGCGACGATCGTCGACCCCGCGCTGGCCAACTTCTCCGCCGAGGGCCGCAAGGGCTATGTGCCCAACCAGCGCGTCACGCGACAGGAGAAGGTCTTCGGGCTCACGGCCCCGCCCAACACGAAGCCCCAGGACAACGAGGTCAAGTCGGTGGTCTCGCCCGACGGGACCGCCGAGATCCCGTTCGAGGTCAAGCGCACCGAGCCGACGGAGACGGCCCCCGGCATCTACAACGGCGGCATGCGCGTCGACGTCCGGCTGCCCAACGCCGCCGGCATCGCGACTGGCCTCGCGAGCCTCGCCGTGCAGTGCAGGGGCTGTGACGACCATCCGGGCGTCGAGCCCGACGACGAGGGCTGGATCACCGTGCAGGAGGACTTCAACCAGTCCTTCATCTACGCCCAGGCCGGGCTCACCGCCGCGGTCAACCGCCCGCAGGCCTTCAACGGCGCGGGCGACAAGGTCGGCTGGCGGGCGGTGGTCGACTTCGGCCTCCCCGGCCAGATCAACCTCGACGTGGACTTCACGTCCGGGCCGGCGAGCACCGACGGCGACATGGGCGGCGCTCCCCCGTCGAGGCTGGCGGGCTACGACGTCGCCAACACCGACTTCTTCGACACCCTCAACCAGGCGATCCCCGCCGGCCAGGCGCCGTTCGAGAAGGTCGATCCGCGCAAGGTCATCGACGGGACGCAGTCGCTCAGCGGCCTGCGCTCGCTCTTCCTCGCCGACGACCCGCTCCCGGGCTACCTGGGGCCGTACGTCGGTGACGTGCCGAAGCCGACCGGACCCCCGACGCCCAACGTCCCGAAGTTCACCGGCGGGAGCGGGACGGTCCCGGGCGGCGGCTCGGGCGCGCCGGGCACCTTCCAGGACCACAAGTTCACGATCGGGCCCGACGACACGAACAAGTCGCTCTCCGCCGTGGTGACGTGGGCGAACGGCGCCAACGACTGGGACACCCGGTTGTTCCGCGTGGTCAACGGCCGCAACGTCCAGGTGGGCAGCTCGGGCAACGGGCCGCCGAACGCCAGGGAGGAGATCAAGCTCGGCGGCCCGCCCGCCGGCGACTACATCCTCCGCGTCGACAACTACGCGGCCACCGGAACGTACGAAGGCACGATCACCTTCGAGGACGGCCGGACGGGCGACGCGGCCACCGCGACGGGGCTCTACTCCGTCGAGGACCGCGACAAGTGGCTCGCCGCGCTCGAGGCCTACGCCCGCGGGGGCGGCAACCTGATCCTCACCGACGGGGCGCTGCGGGCGCTGCCGACGCTCGCCGACCTCCCGGTCGGCACGGTGGCCCAGCAGCCCGTCTACGCGGGGCAGATGACCTTCGCCAAGGGGTCCGGCGCGAAGGACTCGACGCTCGGCGATCCGCTGGCCAAGGACGTCGCCCAGCCCGGCGCGCGCTTCAACTCCGGCGGGCGTCGTCAGACGTACGAGCCGGTGCCGGTCGGGTACGCCATCCAGAACGCCACGGGGCGGGATGCCTCGCAGGCCCGCCAGTTCGACATCGATCGCGCCGCCTTCGAGGCGGCCGGCGGCCGTGTCGCGGCGACGTCCACGAACGCCTCACCCCGCAACACGGCACCGGTCTACACGCGCGTCGCCATGGGCGAGATCCCGATGGACAAGGGCCAGATCCGCGTGGTGGCCGGCCTGCTGCCGCAGCCGACGACGCAGTTCGACCACCCGTTCGGGCTCTCGCCGCACGGTCTCACCTACACGGGCTACATCATCGTGTGCAACCTGCTCGGGGCGGACTGCTCCGTGCGGGCGGGGACGAGCGTCGACACGACCCTGAAGCCCGATCAGCCGGGGCAGCCGGGGCAGCCGGGGCAGCCGCCGCCGCAGCAGAACCGCCCGGCCGCGCCGAACCGCCCGGCGGGGCCCGGCACGACGGCCTGCGCCTCGAGCGCCGGCTTCCGGTCGGTGTCCGCCCGCCGGGCCGGCCGCCGCGGCGTGGAGCTGCTCTTCGAGCGGCGGGTGGGCGAGCCGGTGCAGGTGGACGTCTTCCGCGTCTCGCAGGGCCGGCGCGTGGTGAAGGAGCGCCTCGTGGCCCGCTTCCTGAACCGCGACAAGTCGTTCGTCTGGAACGGGGTGAGCAACCGGGAGGGCAACCCGAAGAAGGTCGGCACGGGGTACTACTTCGTGCGCTACACGATGCGCCGTGGCGGGAAGCGGTTCGACGTCCGCCGGATCACCCTGCGCAAGTCGGGCGGCAGCTTCACCCAGCGGCCGGACTACTACCGGCGCGCGACGTGCGACCTGCTCAACAAGTTCAAGCTCGAGCGGCCGGTGTTCGGCGGCCCGCGCCTGGTGACGCTGAAGGCGGCGTACCGCCTCACGGAGTCGGCGCGGGTGACGGTCACGATCACCAAGGGCAAGAGGGTCATCAAGCGCTACGCGGCGGCGCAGCGCGCTGGCGGCCGGACGTACCGGATCACCCTGGCGGCCCGCCGGCGGGCGGCGGGCGACTACCGGGTGCGCCTCGAGGCGACGAGCGGGCGCGACCGGGTCAACACGGTGCTCACCTCCCGCCGGCTCTAGCGCCGGCGGGAGCGGGGCGGGGGGGCGGGCCGCTAGCGTGGCGGCCGTGCCCCTCGGCCCCGGCGACCGCCTGCCCGACGTGCCGGTGCTGCGTGCGGACGGGCGCGCGGTGTCGCTGCGCGACGACCTGCGCGGCGAGGCGGTCCTGCTCGTCTTCCTGCGCCACCTCGGCTGACTGCCGTGCCGCGAGCACCTCGTCGAGGTCGCTGAGCGAAGGGAGGAGCTGGGGCGGCGGCTCGTGGTGGTGACCTTCGCCGCGGCGCCGATGCTCGCGCTGTTCGAGCGCGAGGTCGGGCTGGGCTACGCCTACTACGGCGACCCGGAGCGCGGCGCCTACGACGCCCTGGGCTTCGGCCGCGGCTCGGCCGCGCGGGTCTGGCTGCACCCGCGGGTGCTCGCCCGCTACGCGCAGCTGATCGCGCGCGGGCGGCGCCCGCGCCCGCCGCAGGACGACACGCTCCAGCTCGGCGGCGACGTGCTGGCCGCGCCTGACGGCACCATCGAGTGGATCCACCGGTCGGCGGGCCCGGACGACCGCCCGAGCCCGGTGGCGATCCTGGCGGCGGCGCGGGGGCGGCAGTAGGGTCGGTCCATGCCCACCGCCGACACGCTCGCCCTCTTCGCGCTCGCATCGTTCGCGCTCATCGCGATCCCGGGCCCCAACATGGTCTACATCGTCACCCGCGGGGTGGCGGAGGGCCGGCGGTCCGCGGTCGTCTCGGCGCTCGGCGTGGAGACGGGGCTGCTCGTCCACATCGGCGCGGCGGCGGCCGGCCTCTCGGCCCTGCTGGCCTCCTCGGCCATGGCGTACGACGTCGTCCGCTACGCGGGCGCCGCCTACCTGGTCTACCTGGGCCTGAAGGCGCTGCTGCGCACAGAGGCCCCGGCCGCCGGGGAGGCGCCGAGGGCCCCCTCGCTGCGGCGGGCGTTCCGCGACGGCCTGGTGGTCAACACCCTCAACCCCAAGGTCGCGCTGTTCTTCCTCGCCTTCCTGCCGCAGTTCGTCGACCCGGCGCTCGGCGCGGTCGCCCTCCAGGTCGTCGTCCTCGGCGTGGTCTTCGGCCTCATCGGGGTCTGCCTCGACATGGCGGTCGCCTTCGGCGCGGGCGCGCTGGGCGGGTGGCTGCGCCGCCGCCCCGGCTTCGGGCGCCGGCAGGGCCGCCTGACCGGCGCGATCTACCTGCTGCTCGGAGCCGGCGCGGCGGTCGCCGGCCCCGAG
>JAUJME010000354.1 GCA_030447005.1 Solirubrobacteraceae bacterium
TGATGATCTGGCGCGTGATGCAGAGCTCCGCGAAGTTGCGGAAGGACGACTCGCGATCCGTGCGGAAGTCCCGGATCGCCTTGTAGAGCCCGACGAGCCCCTCCTGGATGAGGTCCTCGCTGTCGCCGCCGATCAGGAAGTACGACGACGCCTTCAGCCGCACGAAGGAGTAGTACCGCCGGACGAGCTGGTCGTAGGCGTCGGGGCTGCCCTGCTTGGCCAGCGCCAGGAGGTACGAGTCCTCAAGCTGAACCTTCGCTTGAGACTTATGAGAGATGGGAGCCACGGATCATCCTTTCCCGGGCTTCCGGCCCGCGAAGATTCGTGGCGCACTCCTCCCCCGGCGCCGTTATGCAGAGCTCTGGAGGGGAACTTCTCACCCTCAAGCTCAACCTGAGTGGCGCGACAGTGACAGGGTTATGTGGATGTGTCAAGCCGCTTTCGCAAGATTTCGTACATCAGGACGGCTGACGTCGCGCTCACGTTGAGCGAGTCGATGCGCCCGCGCAGCGGCAGGGCGATCAGGTCGTCGCACGAGGCCGCAACCCGCGGCCGCAGGCCCCGTCCCTCCGCGCCGAGGACCATCACCACGCCGCCCGAGTAGTCCGGCGCGTCGTACGGGGTCCGCGCGCCGGCCGCCGCGCCGTAGGCCCAGCAGCCCGCGGCCTTGGCGTCGGCGAGGAAGTCGGCCAGGTTGCGCACCCGTGCGACCGGGAGGTGCTCGACCGCCCCGGCCGACGCCTTGCAGACCGCCGGCGTGACCTCCGCGGAGCGGCGCTCGGGGAGGATCACCCCCGTCGCCCCCGCGCACTCGGCGTTGCGGCAGACCGCGCCGAGGTTCTGCGGGTCGGTCACCTCGTCCAGCGCCACCAGGACGGGATCGGGGCGGCGCAGCAGCTCCGCCGCCCCTGCGTAGGGATAGGGGTCGACCTCGGCGCAGACGCCCTGGTGGCCGTCGGAGCCGCACCGGGCCTCGATCTCCTCCGCCGTGGCGATCCGCGCGCCCTCCGGGATGCCCGGCTCCTTCGCCGCACGCTCCGTCGCCCACACCGCGTGGACGCGCCGCCGCCCGCGGGCGGCCTCGCGCACGGCGTTGCGCCCGTAGATGACCATCCGGCCGCCGCGCGGGCGCCCCGGGCGGCCGCCGCGGCTCACCCGGAGGGCACCAGCTCGGGGCCGGCGGGGCCGTCGCGGACCTCCCAGCCGAGGGCGCGGATCTCGTCGCGCAGCCGGTCGGACGCCGCGAAGTCCTTCGCCGCGCGCGCCTGCACGCGCCGCTCGGCGAGCTCGGCCACCTCGGCGGGCGGGCCGCCCGGATCGGCGTCGAGCAGGTTGTCGAGCCCCAGCACCCCGAGCATCTCGCGCAGGTGCCCGTCTCCCACCCCGCCGCCGCGCCGGTTGGCCTCCCGCACCCACTCGAACGCGGCCGCCAGCGCCCGCGCGGCGTTGAAGTCGTCGGCCAGCGCGTCGAAGAACTCGTCGCGCAGCGGCGCCATGTCCTCGGGCGACGGCCCCGGCACCAGGCGGCGCCCGGCGTCGCGGAAGCGCTCGACGCGCTGGGCGGCCTCCTCGAGGCGCTCGCGGTCGTAGGCGAGCGGCTGGCGGTAGTGGCCGCCGCTGAAGTACATGATCAGCGCGTCGCGGCCGACCTCGTCGAGCGCCGCCGCGAGCCCGCGGATGTTGCCCAGCGACTTCGACATCTTCTCGTCGTCGCCGAGCTGGATCATCCCGTTGTGCATCCAGATGCGCGCGAGCGGCTCGCCGCGCGCGCCGAGGGTCTGGGCGGCCTCGTTCTCGTGGTGGGGGAAGGCGAGGTCGATCCCGCCGCAGTGGATCTCGAAGCCGACGCCGAGGAACTCCTCGGCCATGGCGGAGCACTCGATGTGCCAGCCGGGGCGGCCGCGGCCCCACGGCGAGTCCCAGGCGGTGTCCTCCCCCGGCTTCTCGGCCTTCCAGAGCGCGAAGTCCAGCGGGTCGCGCTTGCGCCCCGCGCCCTCGATCCCCTCCCCCTGGTCCATCGCGTCGACGTCACGGCCGGAGAGCTCGCCGTAGGACGGCACGGAGCGGACCGCGAAGTAGACGTCGCCCTCCGCCGCGTAGGCGTGGCCGCGCTCGACGAGCTCGGAGATCAGCTCGACGATGGGCGCGATGGTCTCCGAGGCCAGCGGCTCGTGGTCGGGGCGCCCGAGCCCGAGGCGCTCGGTGTCCGCCCGGTAGTGGGCGGTCATCTCGCGCGCGAGCTCGGCCGAGTCGACGCCCGCCGCGCGCGCGGCGTCGTAGATCTTGTCGTTGATGTCGGTCACGTTGATGACCAGCGTCACCTGGAGCCCCTCGTGCTCGAGGAAGCGCTTGAGCTGGCTGGGGACCACGTAGGGGCGCGCGTTGCCGACGTGGACCCGCGAGTACACCGTGGGGCCGCAGGAGTAGATCCCGACCCGCCCGGCGTCGCGCGGGTCGAGCGGGACGACCGCCCCGGCGCGGGTGTCGTAGAGACGGACCGTGCGCACTCACCCGGACGATAGTCGGGGACCCCGGGAGGGCGCCCGACCGGCGGTCGGGGTACATTGGCCGCCGTGTCGGCACCTGAGGTCGTCGCGCGTGCGTTCCGCA
>JAUJME010000355.1 GCA_030447005.1 Solirubrobacteraceae bacterium
GCTAACAACCTGCGCCCATCTTACGCCTTTGGCGGAACTTCGGAGAACCACCTCAAGGCGAAGTTCGCAGAACTCTGTACAGCCGAAGTTCGGAGAATGCTCCTTCCACGGACTCCGGTGAATAGACCCTCCTCGGATGCGCCGGGCTTCTGAGGAGGGCATCATGCTCGCGGTCAGTGTGTGACCCGTGCGGTCGAGAGCCGTACCTCGAGGCCGTTGAGCAGCAGACCGGCGGCGAACGCCGCCCCGGCGCCTTCGCCGGCCCGCATGCGCAGGTCGAGCAGGGGCTCCAGGCCCAGGTGTTCTAGGACCAGCTCGTGACCGCGTTCGCGGCTGCGCTGCCCCGCGATCAGGTTAGCTTGCGCGGCGGGCTCCAGCATGACGGCCACCAGGGCGGCCACCGAGACCGCGAACCCGTCGAGGACCACCGGCGCTTGGGCGGCGGCGGCCCCCAGCACGGCGCCGGCGAGGAGGGTGATCTCGGGACCGCCGAGCTCCGCGAGCGCGGTGAGTGGCTCGCGCTGTAGGCGCGGCTTGTCCCGGCGAGCCCGGTCGACGGCCGAGGCGACGACCCGTCGTTTGCGCTCGAGTGTCGCCGCGTCCGCGCCGGCGCCCAACCCCACGACGTCGTCCGGATCGGCGCGAAGCAGCGCGCTCGCGAGCGCGGCGGCGACGGTGGTGTTGCCCGCGCCGACCTCGCCGAGCGCGAGCAGGCCGCGCCCCGCGAGCCTCCGGCCCAACCTTCGGCCGCCCGCGAGCAGGGCCCCGACGTCTTCGGGCGAGAGTGCCGGGGCGCTAAGCAGGTCACCCCGCTGCCCGGTCGGCCGCAAGGTGAGGGCGCCCGGTACGGGGCCGCCGTCCACGCCCGCATCGACGACGGCCACGTCGAGACCCGCGGCTCTCGCCGCCGTCGCGCCGAGCGCTCTGCCGGCGACGGCGGCTTCGGTCACCTCGCGCGTGACGGCGGCGGCGTAGGCGGAGACGCCCAGCGCGGCGACGGGGTGGTCCGCCGCGGCGACCAGCAACGCGCCGCCGTCCGCGGTGCCGCGCCCCAGGGCCACCACGCGGTCGACCGCCCGGTCGAGCACGCCGAGCGACCCCGGAGGCGTCAGCAGTCGGTCGGCGACATCGCGAGCGTGGACCACCGCGCGCTGCTCCGGGGCGCGCAAGCGCGAGGGGGGCGGCGCCGGCGCAACGTCGTCGGCCGGCCAGCGATCGTAGAGGATCACGTCGGCGAGGGGCATCCGCCGTGACCATCCGGCCCGCACCAGGCCCGGTTCGGGCGGGCGTTCGTCCGGCCAGCCCAGGCACAACCAGCCCATGGTGAGCACGCCCTCGGGGAGGCCGACCAGCCCGGCCAGCTCCTCCGGCCTGAACAGCGTCACCCACCCCACCCCGAGCCCCTCGGCGCGCGCCGCCAGCCACAGGTTCTGTATGGCGCAGGCGCAACTCCACAGGTCGGCGTCCGGGAAGGTCGCCCGTCCGAGCACCCCGGCCGCCGGCGCACGGCGGTCGCAGCAGACCACCACCCCGAGCGGCGCCTCGCGGATGCCCTCGAGCTGCAGGTCGAGCAGCCTGCGGGCCGCATCGGGGTCGAGCAGCCTGGCCTGGCGCAGCCGCTCCCGGTCGGCGAGCAACGCGGCCCGGTCGCGGATCGTGGCGTCGGCGACGACGACGAAGCGCCACGGCTGGCTGTGGCCCACCGACGGGGCTCGATGCGCCGCGGTGAGCACCCGCTCAAGGGCGGCGGGCGGCACGGGGTCGGGGCGGTAACGCCGCACGTCCCGACGGGCGTCGATCACCTCGTGCAGCGCCTCCCTGACCTCGGTGGGGAGCGCCCAGCCGCTCGGATCGGCGGCCCGCTCGGAAGCAGCCGTGGCGTCGCCGACGAGCGGCACCGGGCGCCGCCACAACCTCCGGTCTGCCTCGGTCATACCGGCATCTTGACCTCTTCGCGCGCGCCCTTCCTTCTCGACTCCCGAAGGGTTCTCGGCGCCGGGATTCCCCCTCGCTGCGGCGCGTTGGGCCGTAGGAGGGTAAGCATGCCAGATGCTCCATTCCGCGGCCGGCTCACCGGATCCGAGCGCCGGTCTCTCGCAGGTTCTGTCAACCTTACCGCACACATACACCGGGAGGTTGGGTGGCGAGGTGTGACCTGTTCATCAGGAAAGCGACAGAATCGAAATGCCTGGCGTATAGGTGGAGTGACGTTGGTAGGAGCGGCGTTGCCTCGACCATCGTCGGCGACGGCGGAGATGATCGGGGCGTTGAAAAGCATCCCGGTCTTAACGGCGTCGGCCCCGATGTCTTCTACCACCGCCTCGATCTGGGCCGTCGCGACCCGCGGCGGGAAGGGGTATATGTCGGTCACGCCGACGGTGCTCTGGGTCGTCGTCGCGACGATTGCGGTCGTACCGTAGACGCCGCAGCGCAAGAACGCCTTGAGGTCCGCCTGTATGCCGGCCCCCGCCCCGGAGTCGCTCGTGGCTATGCTCATGACCCGCTTCATAAGACGCCTCCTCTCTAAAGCAAGTGCTTCTAGGGCATCACAAGGCCGCCGTCGCAGGTGATGTACTGGCCGGTCACGAAGTCCGA
>JAUJME010000048.1 GCA_030447005.1 Solirubrobacteraceae bacterium
CGCGCTGTGGAACCGCGGCGCGGGCGCCCGCTACAAGGCGGTCCCGCGCCACCGGTCGCGGAGTACGGCGTATTAGGGTTTCGCCCGGCCGGCCATCGCTGGCGCTCGGCCTCTGGGCGACGTCACTAGAAGTCGCCGCCCCCGCCGCCGAAGTCCCCGCCGCCGAAGTCCCCGCCGCCGAAGTCGAACCCGCCGCCGCCTCCGCCGCCGAAGTCGAAGCCGCCGCCGTCGAAGCCGCCTCCGTCGCCGTAGGCCATGCCGGCGCCGAGGCCCATCCCCATGCCCATGCCGAGGCTGGCGCCGAGCATCGAGCCCATCAGCAGGCCGGGGAACAGGCCGCCGCCGAAGCCGCCGTAGTAGCCGCCGGCGAACGGGGCGTAGGCCGGCCCGGCGTTCCAGTAGGGCATCCGCGACCCGCCGACCACGAGCTCGCGCGCAGCGGGCTCGTCCCCTCGCTCGACGCGCTGGGCGTCGGCCTCGCAGGCGGGGACCAGGCGCGGCTCGCCGAAGGGCGGCGACCACTCGACGTCGCGGTCCGACGGCCCGTGGCGGGGATCGAAGAAGCACGGCGGACGGCGCGCCGGCGGCTCGCGGCCCTCGACGAGCGCCTTGGCGCTCACCATCGCGTAGCGGCCCTCCTCGAGCGCGGACCCGACCGGCTCGAGGTCCTCGGGCGAGCGGGCGCGCTCCCACGTCGTCTCCGCCCGCTCGTAGGCCCCGACCGCCGCCGCGTAGGCCTCCTTGGCCGGCTGGGGCGTCGTGTCGAGCTCCATGTCGATGTCGAGCGCGCGGATGTCGTCGCCGAGGGCGATCAGGTCGTCGCGGACGTTGGCCTTGATCTCCTCGAGCTCCGCGGCCTCCGCCTTGCGCCGCCGGCGGCGGCTCGCGAAGGTGATCGCGGCGAAGCCGGCGCCGAGCAGGGCGAGCAGGCCGAGGAAGGCGCCGCCGCCGCCACCACCGCCGCCACCGCCACCGCTGCCGGCGCTCCCGCCGCCCTGGCGCGCCTCGGCCGTCCGGTCGACCAGGCCGGTGAGGATGCGGTTGACGTCCCCGCCGCCCGCCGCGATCGCCTCGTCGGTGAAGCGGGAGATCCTGACCGTGTTGGACGCCGTGCGCAGCGTCCGCCCCGAGACCAGGACGTAGGAGCCGTTCCGGCGGACGTCACCGATGAGCGCGCGCAGGGCGGCCTCGGGGTCGCCGCCGGCCTCGTCGACCGCGTCAGGCGACAGGACGGCGATGTACATCGGCCCGGCACCGGAGTTGCGGATCCGCTCGCGCAGCGCGGCGGCTTGGGCGTCGCTGAGACCCGGGTCGGCGTCCGGCGCGACGTAGACGGGGTCGCTGCGCAGCGCCTCGGCGGCCTGGGCGATCTCGCCGCCGACGGCGGTCTGGGCGGCGGCCGGCGGCGCCGCGACGATCACGGAGACCAGCAGGGCGAGGATGGCGGGGAGCGCTCGGGGCATGCGCCCCGGCTTCCCCCATCGACCGCGCCCGAACCGCCTAGCCGCCCGCCGGGTTCGGTCCCCTGACCGGGCGCAGCGGCACGACGTCTCCCGCCGGGCGGGCCTCCTCGCCGCGGAGCTCGGCGACGGTCTGCTCGAGCTCGGCCACCCGGCGCGACATCGCCTTCAGGGCGTCGGCGATCGGATCGGGGAGGTGGACCCAGTCGGCGTCGGGGCCCTCGGGGCGGCGACCCTCGACGCGGACGGTGTGGCCGGGGTTGCCGACGACCGTGGCGTGGGGTGGCACGTCGTGGATGACCACCGCGTTGGCGCCGATCTTGGCGCCGTGGCCGACCGTGATCGGCCCGAGCAGCTGCGCCCCGGCGCCGATCGTGACGTTGTCCTGGACGGTTGGGTGTCGTTTGCCGGTGGCGAAGCCCGTGCCGCCGAGCGTGACGCCCTGGTAGATCGTCACGTTGTCGCCGATCCGCGCCGTCTCGCCGATCACCACGCCCGTGCCGTGGTCGACGAACAGCGAATCGCCGATCCGGGCGGACGGGTGGATCTCGATGCCGGTGGCCACCCGGGCGGCGTGCGCGAGCGCGCGCGGGACGACGGGCAGGCCGGCCGAGTCGAGCACGTGCGCGACGCGGTGGGTGAGCAGCGCGTGGACGCCGGGCCACACCGCGAGGATCTCCGGCGAGGAGGCGCCGCGGGCGGCCGGGTCGCGGTCGCGGACGGCGGCGACGTCGCGCCGCAGCTCTCCGGCGACGCGGGCAAGGGTTCCGAGGCCGAGCATCTCTGCCGACCGAGGCTACCGCGCGCCGCAGTCCGGGCAGCCGGGGTGGCGCGCGACCGCCACGCGCGTGAAGCCGGGCTCGCCGAGCTCGACCTGGAGGAAGGCGCCGGTGAGCGCCGGCGCGAACCCCGTCAGCAGCTTGAGGGCCTCGAGCGCCTGGAGCGAGCCGACCACGCCTGCCGCCGGCCCGAGCACCCCGGCCTGCGCGCAGCTCGGCGCCGACCCGGGCGGCGGCGGGGCCGGGAACGCGCAGCGGTAACACGCGGTCTCCCCCGGCCGGATCGCCATCACGAGGCCGGAGAGCCCGACGACGCCGCCCTCCACGAGCGCGATCCCCGCCTCGCAGCACGCCGCGTTGACCGCGTAGCGCGTCTCGAAGGAGTCCGAGCAGTCGACCACCACGTCGTGGCCCGCGAGCAGCCCGGCGGCGTTGGCGGCGTCGAAGCGGACCTCGTACGGCGTGACCTCGACCTCCGGGTTGAGGAAGCTGAGCTTCCGCGCGGCGCTGTGGGCCTTCGGCGCCCCCACGTCCGGCGTGAAGTGCAGGAGCTGGCGGTGGAGGTTCGAGAGCTCGACCGCGTCGGAGTCGGCGATGCCCAGCCGGCCGATCCCCGCGCCCGCGAGGTACATGGCCACGGGTGACCCGAGCGCGCCCGCGCCGATCACCAGCGCGCTCGCGTCGCGGAGGGCGAGCTGAGCGGCCTCGCTCCACTCCGGCAGGACGAGCTGGCGCGAGTAGCGGTCGAGCTCCTCGGCGGTCAGCTCGCCGGCCGGCCGGGCGACGGCCGTCTCCTCCTCGGCGACCTCGCCCGCCAGGAGTGCGGCCTCGGCCTCCGAGAACGCGTCGCGGCCGGCGTCGCCCGCCGAGCGGACCTCACGCGCCGCCGACGCCAGCTCGCGCAGGAACCCCCGCCGGCTCGAGCCGCCCTCGCTCACCGCCGGACGATCCGGATCGTCTCGCCGTGCACCGCGACCTCGTGGCCGGCCTCCCGCGCGGAGGCGGGCACGTTCGCGAGCGCCTCGCCCGGCGGGCAGCGGACGTCGAGCACGTCGCCGGGCGCCAGCCGCTCGAGCGCCACCTTCGTCTTCACCCACGTCAGCGGGCAGGTCAGGCCGGTGAGATCGAGCGACGCGGCCGCCATCCGGCGTTACGGTAGCGCCCGTCATGGGGGGTGCCCGGTACCTGATCCTGCACGGCTGGCAGGGCTCCTCGCCCCAGCACTGGCAGAGCTGGCTGGCGGAGCGCCTGGGCCACGAGGCGGTCTATCCGGCGCTGCCCGACGCCGACCATCCCCGCCTGGGCGCGTGGATGGAGGCGCTGCACGGCGAGCTCTGCGGCCTCGCCGAGGACCCGGTGGTGCTCTGCCACTCGCTGAGCTGCGTCCTGTGGCTGCACCACGTCGCCGCCGGCCACGACGGCTTCCCCCGCCCGGCCCGCGTCCTGCTCGTCGCGCCGCCCGGCGGGGTCCGCATCCCCGAGCTCGCGGAGTTCCTCCCCGCCCCACTCGACGCCGACGCGGTGGCCGCGGCAGCGGGCGAGACGCGCCTGGTCTGCTCCGACGACGACCCCTACTGCCCGGGCGGCGGGGCGCGTCGCTACGGCGAGCCGCTCGGTGTGGCCACCGAGGTGATCGAGGGCGGCGCCCACCTCAACACGGACGCGGGCTTCGGCCCGTGGCCGGCGGTCGAGGCGTGGGCGCGGGGCGAGCGGGCCGCCGTCCTCTAGCGCGACGCGGCGGCCGAGGCCTCGAGCTCGGGCGCGAAGAACGGCGTGGAGACGTAGCGCTCGCCCGAGTCAGGGAGCACGGTGGCGATCCGCCAGCCCTCGGCCTCCGGGCGGCTCGCGACCTGCATCGCGCCGCTGATCGCCGCGCCGCAGGAGAGGCCGACCAGCACTCCCTCGCGGCTCGCGGCGAGCCGGGCGGTCTCGATCGCGTCCTCGTCGTCGACCGCGATCACCTCGTCGATCAGGCTGCGGTCGAGGACCGGCGGGACGAACCCCGCGCCGATCCCCTGGATCTTGTGCGGCCCGGGGCGGCCGCCGCTGAGCACGGGTGAGCTCGCGGGTTCGACGGCGACGATCCGCAGGCCCGGGTTGCGCTCGCGCAGGTAGCGGCCGGTGCCGGTGATCGTGCCGCCCGTCCCGACGCCGCAGACCAGGCAGTCGATCGTCCCGTCGAGTGTCTCCCACAGCTCGGGGCCCGTCGCGGCGTAGTGGGCCGCCGGGTTGGCGGGGTTCTCGAACTGGCGGGCCATCCAGAAGCCGTCGTCCTCGGCGAGCGCCCGGGCCGCGGCGACCGCCTCGTTCATCCCGCCCAATGACTCGGTGATCTGAAAGCGCGCGCCGTAGAGGCGCAGCAGGCCCTCGCGCTCGCGGCTCATCCCCTGCGGGAGCGTGAGCACGAGGTCATAGCCCTTCGCCGCGCAGACGAAGGCGAGCGCGATGCCGGTGTTGCCGCTCGTGGCCTCGACGATCGTGGTGCGCCCCGGCTCGATCTCCCCCGCCCGCTCGGCGGCCTCGATCATCGCGACGCCGATGCGGTCCTTGACCGAGCCGCCCGGATTGAACATCTCGAGCTTGGCGAAGACGTCGGCCCGCGCGTCCTCCGGAAGCAGGCGCGTGAGTTGCAGCATCGGCGTGCGCCCGACGTGCTCGGCAATGTTGATCGGGATACGCGACATTGGGGTGGAGTCTAGTCCGGGGCCTGCGCCGACGCGCATTCTGACTTGGCGCACCCCCGCTCTGCGCTACGGTTCGCGGTGCGGAGGGCGGGGTGAGGCATGCCGACGTGGGGTCGAAGTGTTTCCACCCCGCCCGCCGCCCATCGCCGGGCGCTACTCGTCGCGGTCGTCGGGCGCGTGCTCGGGCGAGAGCCGGCTCACGTCCTCGAGGGTGACCTTGGCCGGGGGCTCGGGCTTCTCCGCGTCGCCCGAGGACGGCTCCTCCTCCGGCCCCTGGCTCTCGTCGCGCTGTTCCATGCCCTGCGTGTTCCCGAGGTGCCGCGGGGCCATGCCGAGCACGCTTCGATTGCGCTCGGCCGGCGGTCGACGGATGTCCGATGGCGCGCGGACGCGGGCCTCGTGTCTACTCGCACGAGCGCCGCGATCGCGGCGTCCTTCGAGCACCGGAGAGCCCATATGTCTCACGCCGTTCACGCCGATTCAGGCGCCGCCGGGGAGGCCGGCCCGACCGCACGCCGCACCATCCTGGCGCAGGTCACCCTCGCGGTCGTGGCCCTGTCGGTCCTGGCGATGCTGGTGATGGTCGTCGGCAACGTGGCCGGCTGGAAGGGCTTCAGCGAGAGCGAGACGGACAACTCGGCCGTTGCCGACGCGATCTGGATCACCTTCTCCCTCGGCATGATCGTCGCGTTGATCCTTGGGATCGTCACGTTCGTGCGCTCACGCAGCGGTGGGCGCGGCGCCGACCGCATGGCGGGGATCGCCGGGATGGCGTGGTTCGGGATCGCCATCGTGCTGATCGCGATCGTCTCGGCGATCGACTAGGGCTTCGCGGCCTGCTCGGACCGGGCGTGGCGCAGGCGCTCGAGCGCGGAGGCGTGGACGCGCTCGAGCTCGCGCATCTCGGCGGGGTCCGTCGCCCGCGGCCCGTACACCTTCGCCTTGTAGAGATCGCGGCGCCGCCGGGCATGGAGCTCCTCGGCCTCGAGCTCGGCGATGCGGCGGGCGTCCATCAGGGACGCATCCGGCCGGCGGTCGGCTTCTCGTCCGGCCAGTAGCCGTTCGCGCGGAAGTACTCGCGGGCGGCCTCCTCGTCGTCGCGCTCGCGGTCGCCCTTTGCCCCCATCGTGAAGACGGTGGTGAGGAACAGCAGGGAGAGCGCCGCGCCGACGCACATGGCGAACCCGTCGTAGCGCCGCGACCCCTCGTCAAAGATGAGGATCGCGAAGCCGGCGATCGTGAGGACCGCCGGCAGGCCGAACCGCAACAGCAGCAGCCCGGTGTTCCGGTGCCGCTGGGCTGGCGGGTCGGCGGGCATGGACTCACTGTACGCCCGTGCCCGCCGCCGCCTCAGGCCGTCATTGGACGGGCTGGACCTCGTCCGCGTTGACGTAGCCGCCCTGCTGCTCGACGACCTGCGCGTCGGCCGCCTCGAGGTTGAGCGTCTGCGCCGGGTCCTGCGGAGCCGGGCGGACGGGGCCGGTGAGGTCGACCACGTCGGCGCGCCCGGGGCGCGGGGGGAGGCGGCGGAGGTCAGCGCGTACGCGCCACCACCGCGGGGTACGCAAGTGCGAAGAGGGTTCGCGTCGGCGTCTCGAGAACGACGACGGGGCCCCGCTGGGCATCGATTCACTGGCGCGGTCGGACCGGCCGCTATCGGGGAGGGCGTATGAGCAGGCAGCACGAAGAGCGGCAGGACATCGAGCGGATCCTGCGCCGTGCCGCGGAGGCGGGGCACGACCCGGAGCGCGTCGCGCGCGCCCTCGATCACCATCCGGCCCCGACCAACGGCGATCGGACCGCGCCGGAGAGTGAGGTCGAACGGGCAACCGTGGACCGGTGATCCCCCGTTCCGCGATCCGCGTAGGAGAGGTCGACGGTCAAGCGCTTCAGGCCTTCCCCGACCCGATGTGCATCGCCCGTCCTGCCGGAACCGAGAGGCATCACCCGTCCGCCCGGCGCTCCAACGCCTCGGACGGAGCCTCTGCGCACGGACCCGGGAATCCCGCCACTGACCCCCTCCTCCGGCGGGGTTCCCGGTTCTCCGACGTCGCTCAGATGTGGTACATCGCCGCGCCCGCCGCCTGGTTCTCGCGCTCGACCACATCGGCCACGGTCGCGCCGGCCAGCACCGCTCGCGCCGCCTCCCCCGCCTCGGCGAAGATCCCCTCGGCGCCCGCGCCCACCGGGCCATCCAGCAGCTCCACGATCTCCAGCACGGTGATCGTCGACGGGTCGCGGGCGAACGAGTAGCCGCCCTTCACCCCGCGCTGCGAGCGCAGGATTCCCGCGCGGCGGAGCACCGCGAAGAGCTGCTCGAGGAACTGGACGGGGATGTCGCGGCGCCGGCCGAGCTCGCCGATCGGGACGGGCCCCGCGCCGCCGATGCGCGCGAGCTCGGCGAGGGCGCGCAGCGCGTACGGCGACTTGGTGGTGATGGAGAGCATGCGAGGATCGGCATCGTATGGCAGCCGTCGGCCGGTTCGGACCACCCCTGGCCCTGATGGCGGTGATCTTCGCCCTCTCTGCGCAGCCCGATCTCAACTCGGGGCTCGGCGGCTGGGACACCGTCCTGCGCAAGCTCGCACACATGGTCGAGTTCGGCTTGCTGTGGTTCCTCTGGTGGCGCGCGTTCGGCTACGGCGACCCGCGGCCCGCGATCGCCATCGCCCTGCTCTACGCCGCCTCGGACGAGTGGCACCAGTCGTTCGTCGACGGCCGGGTCGGCTCGCCGGTGGACTTCGCGATCGACGCCGCGGGCGTCGGGCTGGCGGGGCTGGCGGTGTGGCTCAGAGCCAGCCGCGCTCGGAGGCCATGAGCACGGCCTGGGCGCGGTCCACGGCGCCGAGCTTGCCGTAGATGTTGTGCAGGTGGGTGCGGACCGTGCTCGTCGAGAGCGACAGCTCGTGGGCGATCTGCTTGTAGACCATCCCCTGCGCGAGGCGCCTGAGGACCTCCATCTCGCGCGTGGAGAGCGGCGAGGGCTCGACCGCGCGCGGGCGCTCGTTGGTCGGATAGGGCAGGTCGTAGAGGACGGTGCGGAGGTCCGACGGGCCGAAGCCGACGGCGCGGGCGGCCTTGAGCAGCTCGGCGGAGGCAACGGCGAAGCCCTGGGAGTAGAGGGCGACCATGTCGGCGAGGCGGACGAAGGCGGCGTCGCCCTCGGCGTCGTCGGAGTGGTGGCGCTCGATCGCCGACGCGATCGCGTTCGGGAGGTTCCAGCGGCGGGCGAGGACGCCGCCGACCAGCGCGTGGTCGACGCCGAGCTCGCGGCGCTCGTTGTGCAGGCGCTCCTCCGGCGTGCGGGCGTTGCCGTGGACCTGGCGCGGATAGCCGGGGTAGGCGTGCATGAGCACGAGCTTGCCGACGTCGTGGAGCAGCGCGGTGACCAGCAGGCGGTCGCGGTGCGGGTAGTCGGCCTGGGCGGCGAGGCGGTCGGCGGCGCGCTGGACGCTCACGGCGTGCAGGCGGAAGCGCTCGGGCGCGGCGTCCCACGTCTTGCCGCGCTCGAAGAACTCGAAGACCTCGGCCTTATCGGCCAGCCCCTGGACGGCCTCGGGCGAGAGGACCTCGACCGCGCCGACGACGGAGTCGACCTTGCCGCGGCGGGCGCCCTCGATCGAGTTGGCCAGCCGCAGGACGGAGATGACGAGCGCGACGTCGGACTCGACGGCCGCCACGACGGCGCCCGTCGAGGGGCGCTCCTCGGAGACGAGCGCGAGCAGGCGGTTGCGCGACTCCGCGAGGGCCGGGAAGACCTCGAGCGCCTCGAAGGCGGCGGTCAGGCGCTTGCCGTGGCCCTCGTTGCGGCGCGGGCCCATGGCGGCGTGCGGCGCCCGCTCAGGGGCGCGCGGCGGCACGGCACGCGGGGCGTCGGCGACGGCAGGCGGGGTCATGGTCGGGTCATCGGACACTGGACGCAGAAGCTGAGCCGCGGTTTGCGTCCAGGCTTCGCTCGCAGGTATAGCGCGTAACCCAGACAACGTCACGCGCTGGACGAACCTGCCACGCTGGTTGCGGCCTCGCCGCGCCGGTCAGACGGCCGCGAGCGCGGTGTCGAGGCGCTCGAGCGTCCGCTCGCGCCCCATGACCGCCACCGTCTCGAAGATCCCGGGCGAGATCGTCGTGCCGGTGAGCGCCACGCGGATCGGCTGGTAGACCTTCCCCGCCTTGTAGCCCCCGGCCTCGACCACCCGGGTCAGCGCGGCCTCGACGCGCTCCGGCGTCCACGGCGCCTCGACCGCCTCGAGCGCCTCGCGCGCCGCGGCGAGCGCCTCGCGGGCCCCGTCGGCGCCCAGGACCTTCTCCCGCGCCTTGGGGTCGTCGGCCGGCTCGTCGAAGAAGAAGCCGGCCAGCGGCCAGAACTCCGCGAGCGTCGACATCTTCTCCTGCGAGATCGCCGCCGCCTCGCGCAGGCCGGTCCGCCCCGTCAGCCGCTCGAGCCGGGCGGTGAGGTCGTCAAGCCCGAGCTCGCGCAGGTAGCGGCCGTTGATGTGGCGGAGCTTCTGCTCGTCGAAGATCGCCGGGTTGCGCGAGACGCGCTCGATCGAGAACTTCGCCTTGAGCTCCTCGGTGGTGAAGAAGGTGGTCGAGTCGTCGTAGCCCCAGCCGAG
>JAUJME010000356.1 GCA_030447005.1 Solirubrobacteraceae bacterium
CCGCGCTCGCACTTCAACGAGCTCGCCGCCGAGGGCAAGATCCGCAACTGGCGCGACGCCTTCGAGTCGGGGACCGTCAAGGCCAGCGGCCCGCCCGAGATCCTCAAGCTGATCCAGAACGTCGTGGAGAAGCAGGAGGAGCGCGCGCGGACCCGCAAGGCCAAGCCGCACCGCTGAAACGCAGCGCGGGAGGCGGGCCGGGCTACAGCCGCGCGGCGGTGAGGCGGGCGCTGGCCGCCGCCGCGCCCGCCGGGCGCACCGAGAGGCGCACCTGGTGGTCGCCGCGGCGCAGCCGCTCGGCGGCGAGCCGGAGCCGGTAGGTGCGCCCCGCGCGGTCGCTCGTCGTGCGGAAGCGGCGCACGGTCCGCCCGCCGCGGGTCACCGTCACCGTGACGCGGGCCGCGCGGTTGAGCCGGTAGGAGATGCCGAGCGCGCGGTTCGTGCGGCCGCCGAACACCGGGCGCTCGAGCTTGAACGCCCGGATCGCCGCGCAGCCGTTGCGGGTCTCGAAGTCGGGGCGGCGCGAGAAGCGCCCGGCGCGCCGCCGCAGCGCGATCCGCCGCGTCTCGGCGCCCGCGGCGCGGAAGCGGGCGAAGTACACGCCGTCGCCCAGCCGGCGGCCGCGACCGCTCCACGTGAAGGCGCTGGGGCGGCCGGCGAAGCGCGCGACGCGGCGGTTGCCCAGGATCCGCCTGCCCTCCGAGACGCGGAAGAGGTCGACGGTCACCCGCCCCGCGCCGCGGCGCACGAAGCCGAAGCGCAGGCCGCGCCCGCGGCGGGTCGCCCGGATCGACCGCAGCCGGGTGTTCACCGCGCAGGCGGTGGGCGAGCCGCCGCCGGGCGCCGGCGCGGCGGCCGCGGCCGGGCCCGGGCCGCCACCGCCGCCCGCCGGGCACGCGATGCGGCCCTCGACGTCGGGCTCGGTGCCGGCCTGCGCGAAGCACTCCTCGGCGCCCGGCGCGGCGAGGCCGACGACGGCGACGCCGACGAGCAGCGCGACGAGCGGGACGAGCAGGGCGGTGAGCCGGCGGCGCATCGGCGGCCTCCTAGAGCCGTCGCGCGGTCAGCGCGGTGGTCGTGGTCCGCCCGGCGCGCTGGACGCGGATCCGGACCCGGTGGTCGCCGCGCCGGAGGCGCTCGGAGGCGATGCGCACGCGGAAGGTGCGGCCCGCCACGCGGCCCGACGCCGCGCTCAGCCGGCGCACGACGCGCGAGCCGCGCAGCAGGTCGACGGTCACCCGACCGGGGTCGCGAAGCCGGTAGCTGGCGTCGATCGCCCGGTTCGTGCGCCCGCCGAACACGGGTCGCTCGAGCTTGAAGGAGCTCACCGCGTCGCACGTCGCGCGGCGGTAGAAGTCGGGCCGGCGGGCGAAGCGCCCGTTGCGGCGCTCGAGGGCGACGCGGCGGGTGTCCGTCCGGCCTCCCGCGTCGCGGATCCGCAGCCGGGCGAAGTAGATGCCGTCGCGCAGCCCGCGGCGCCCGGGCCAGCGGAACGAGCGGGTGCGGCCCGTGAAGCGAGCGATCCGGCGGTTGCCCAGGATCCGCCGCCCGATCGAGGTCTGGAAGAGGTCGACGGTGACGGGCGCCTTCACGCGACGCTCGAAGCTGAAGCCCAGGCCGCCGCGTCCAGAGCCGGCGGCAGTGGCCGAGGCGAAGCCGGCGCTCGCCGCGCAGGCCACCGGCTGCGCCGTCGCGCCCGGCTGTGCGCCCGGCCCGGGAGAGGGCGTCGGGGCGGGGGCGGCGCCCGCCATGGGCGGCAGCCGGTCGGCGCGGAAGGCCTCGGTGAGGAAGCGGCCGTCGCTCTGCGCGGGCGCCGGGCGGCCGAGCAGCCGCATGACCGTCGGCGCCACGTCGACGTTCTCGGCCTGCGCCGGGTTGCGGGCGGTGTCGTCGAAGAGGGGGTCCTGCGCGCCCTCGACGGTCCGCTGGTTGACGAGGTCCGAGCCACCGACGACCGCGAAGAAGTTGTCGCGGGTCTGCGGGCCGCCGTGGTTGCCGGCCAGCGGGTTGACCGGGTCGTTGAAGGAGGCGTTCTTGCGGCTGTAGACCACGAGGTCGCCGGTGCGCTCGGACTCCAGGCGCCAGTCCGGGTGGCGGCCGCGCAGCGTGTTGGCGTCGCCGCCGTCGGCGTCGTTGGGCTCGCGGTAGAGCGCCTCGACGGCGGGCGGGCCGGCGAGCTGGGAGAGCGCGTTGGCGCCGTCGGTCGCCGCCTCGCGCATCTGCTTGAGCAGGACGAACCGCCTGGGATCCGTGCGATTGGTCAGGTAGACGAGGGCCGCCGAGCCGTTCTGGACGATCTTGTAGCTGCTCGACGGGATGCCCTTGGCGTTGAAGCGCTGCGCGAGCGTCGTCTTCTCGGGCGTCGTGTCCATCGAGTGGTCGGAGAGGAGCACCATCACCGTCCGGTTCCACAGCCCGAGCTGCTTCTGCTGCGTGACGAACCGCCGGATCTGCTCGTCGGCACGGCCGATGGCGCTGTCGTACTCCGCGCCGGCGCCCGTGCCGTGGCCCGAGGAGTCGATCGCGGGGAAGTTGACGAAGGTGAGGTTCGGCCGCCGACCGCCGCCCGTGAAGGTCTTGC
>JAUJME010000357.1 GCA_030447005.1 Solirubrobacteraceae bacterium
GCCCGCGCGCCCGGCGCCGGGCGGTCGGTGCCCAGGCGGACCCACAGCAGGCTCCGCGCGCGGACCTTGACCGGCAGCCGCAGCACGCCGCGCCCGTCGCGATCGACGCAGGAGACGAACCCCGCCCGCGAGGGCCGCCGGCCGCGGAAGACCGCGAGACTGCCGACGTCGTTGCCCTCGACGCTGATGGTCAGCGTCCGCGAGCGGCGCGGGATCACCCGTCGCCAGACCGTCGCGCGCGCGGGACAGCGGGGCGTCGCCACGTCCTCCTCGGTGGTCGTCGCGCCCGTGAGGCCGACCTGGCCGGTGCCCGAGCGCCCGATGCGCGGCGTCGCGGCGCCCGCGCGGTCGCCGGTCGGGGCGATCGCCGGAACCGCCACCGCCGACAGCGTCAGCTGCACCTGCTCGTCCTCGGCGCTGCGAACCGCGCCGCGCCGGCCGACCTGCACGAGCACCGATCGGTCAGGCGGCACCCTGAGGCTCAGCGCGAACGCGCGGTCCTCGGCCGCGTCGGCGCCCGCCACGCCGGCGCCCGCGCACACGTTCGCGCCCGCCGTCAGCGGCGGCCCGGACGGGCCGGGCTGGACGAACGCCGCGAGGTCGACCAGGTCGAGCGTGCGCCCGGCCGCCTCGACGGTCAGCAGGCGCGCCTCGGGCGTCGCGTCGATCCGGTACCAGACGGTTCGGGCGAACGACCCGGCGCCGAGGCACGGCGCGATCGCCGGCTCGGCGGTCGCTTCGGCCAGGTCGGCGATCGCCTGACGCTCGGCCGGCGCGCCGGCCCGTGCGGAGTAGGGCTCGAAGGGAGCCGCCGCGGCGGGGCCGTCGTTGGGGGGCGGGGCGGCGGCAGCCGGCGCCGCGAGGACGCCGAGCAGCACGACCGCCGCCAGAGCACAGGCGAGCAGACGCATCCGCCGTCAAGACCCTGGCCGGGCGCCGAAGTTTCGGCGGCGCACGCGCGGGTGCAGGCGCCCCCGGCCCGGGCGGGCGAGACCGCCGCCGCGATGGGGGGCCCGGCACGCCGCGTGGCGCTACGTTGCGCGGCGATGTCCCTCGCCGCCGACCGCACGGCCACTCGCCGTTGACGCCGCTCGCCGCGATCGACGCCCAGGGGCTGGTGGCCGTCGCCGCGGCCGCGGCGGCCGCCGCGGCGCTCGCGCTGCCCGACCGGCGCCGCAGGGCGGTGGCGATGCTGGGCGCGGCGGCGCTCGCCGGCGTCGCGCTGGCGCTGCTGGTCGGCGGCGATCCGCTCGGCTCGGGGCGCGTGCCGATCCTGGCCGTCGCCGCCGTCGCCGGCGCGGCGGCCGTCGTGGGCCTCGCCTTCCTGCTGCGCGCGCGGCCCGCGGCGCTCGGGCTGCTCGCGGTGAGCGCGCTGCCCTTCCGCGTGCCCGTGCCCACGGGCGACGACACCGCGAACCTGCTCGTCCCCCTGTACGGCGTGATCGCCGCGGGCTGCCTGGCCTACGCGCTCGGCGCGTGGCGACCGCGCGACGCGGAGACCGACGCCCGCGCCGACCCCGAGCGCCCGCCGCTCGCCCGGCCGCTGCGGTGGGCGCTCGCCGCCGTCCTCGTGCTGTACGGCGTGCAGTCGCTGTACTCGACCGACGTCGACCAGGCGGTCGAGAACATCGCGTTCTTCTACGTCCCCTTCGCGCTGCTGTTCCTGCTCCTGGTCGACGCGCCGTGGCCGGCACGCGCGCTGCGCGGCGTCTTCGGCGTGGCCGTGGGGCTCGCGATCGTGTGCGCCGTCGTCGGCGTGGTCGAGTTCGCGACCGGGCACCTGCTCATCTCCAACGAGAAGGTGCTCGAGGCCAACGAGCTGAAGCCGTACTTCCGGGTCAACTCGCTGTTCTTCGACCCGAACATCTACGGGCGCTTCGTGGCGATCGTCATGATCGCCGTCGCCGCGGTCCTGGTCTGGAGCCGCCGGCCGCGGACCGCCCTGGTGCTGGCCGCCGCGCTCGCCGTGCTCTGGGGAGGGCTCGTGCTGTCGCTGTCGCAGTCGAGCTTCGGCGCGCTGCTCGCCGGCCTCGCCGTGCTCGCCGCGCTGCGGTGGCGACCGGCGCCCGTGCTCGCCGCCGGCGGCGTCACGGCGCTGGCCACGCTCGCCATCGTGATCGCCGCGCCGGCCGCGATCGGCCTGGAGACCGGCTCCGAGCGGGAGCTCGACCGCGCGACGAGCG
Source organism: Solirubrobacteraceae bacterium (assembly GCA_030447005.1). The sequence goes on from JAUJME010000357.1 coordinate 2,184, forward strand.
GGCGCGTCGACCTCGTCCAGGGCGCCTTGCGGATGGTCGGCGACCGCCCCGTCGCCGGCTTCGGCTCGGGCGCCTTCGCGGAGCGCTACCGCGCCCGCGAGCAGGTCCGCAGCGAGCAGGCGGCCGCCGTCTCGCACACCACGCCGCTGACCATCGCCGCCGAGCAGGGCGCCGTCGGCCTCGTCGGCTACGTGATCCTGTTGGCCATCGCGCTCTGGACGCTGTTCGGCGGGCTCGGCCGCGGCGCGGCCGGAGGCCTGCCCGGCGTCCGGCTCCTCGCCCGCGTGGCGGTCGCCGCGGCGTTCTGCGGCCTGGTGCTGCACACGTACGCGTACGCCTCCTTCCTCGAGGATCCGCTGACCTGGGTGCTGCTGGCCATGGGCGCCGCCCT
>JAUJME010000358.1 GCA_030447005.1 Solirubrobacteraceae bacterium
CGCGAGCGCCTCGAGCGCGAGTACGACCTCGAGCTGATGGCGACGATGCCGAGCGTCGAGTTCGAGGTGACGCTCACCGACGGCGCCGTGATGCCGGTCCACAACCCGACCGACATGCCGGATCCGGCGCGGATCGCGGAGGTCCGCGAGCCGTTCGTGCGCGCGTCGATCCTCACGCCGAAGGAGTACATCGGGCCGATCATGGAGCTCTGCCAGGAGAAGCGCGGCCAGCACTCCGGGATGCACTTCCTGTCGGCCGAGCGCGTGCAGCTGACCTACGACCTGCCGCTCGCCGAGATCGTCCTCGACTTCTTCGACCAGCTCAAGTCGCGCACCCGCGGCTACGCGTCCTTCGACTACGACCCGACCGGGCTGCGGCCCTCCGAGCTGGTCAAGCTCGACGTCCTGCTCGCGGGCGACACGGTCGACGCGCTGTCGATGATCGTCCACCGCGACAAGGCCTACGAGGTCGGCCGGACCCTGACCGAGAAGCTGCGCAAGAAGATCCCGCGCCAGCAGTACGACGTGCCCATCCAGGCGGCGATCGGGGCGAAGATCGTCGCCCGCGAGACCGTCAAGGCCTTCCGCAAGGACGTCATCGCCAAGTGCTACGGCGGCGACATCTCGCGCAAGCGCAAGCTGCTCGAGAAGCAGAAGGAGGGCAAGAAGCGGATGAAGCAGGTCGGCCGCATCGAGGTCCCGCAGGAGGCCTTCCTCGCGGTGCTCGAGCTCGGCGACGGCGCAGGCTAGGGGCCGCGCCGCCGGCTCAGCCGCCGCCGGGCGGCGCGGGCTCGTCCTCGCAGGGCGGCTCGGCCTGGCCGCCGTCGTCCGGGCGGACCGCCACGGGCGGGTCGGCCGGCTCCTCCTGCGGCGCGTCGGGCGGCGGGGCGGGCGCCTGGCTGGGCGCGGGCGCCTCGGGGGCCTCGGGCGCCGGGACGTCGGGCGTCTGGGGCTCCGTCGGCATGGGCGTCGCGACGGGCTCCGGAGTGGCGACGGGCGTGGGCTCGGGTGTGGCCGGCGTCGGCGCCTGGGAGTCCGTGGGGGCGGGGGTCGGCGGCTCCGCGCCGGCGTTCGGGACGGTGCCGAGGCCCGCATCGGGATCCTCGGGCAGGTCGGGGACCTGCACCTCCGCGTAGTTGCCGCCGCCCGGGCGCGTCCCGCTCGGTGTGCGGCCGCCCGAGCCGGCCGGATCCTCCGTACCCCCCGCGGGGACGGAGCCGTCCGGGGCGGGGGCAGGGACGTCCGGGGCGGTCTCCGGGGTGGTCGCCGGCCCATCGCCGCCGCCGCCGCCGTCGCCCGGGGCGTCGGGGCCGTCGTCGCTGAGCGGCGGGCCGCCGCCGATGTCGACCAGCTCCGTCCCCCCGTCACTGCCGGGACCGCCGCCGGTGCCGCCGGGGCCGCCACCGCCACCCGCCGCGCCGTCGTCGCCCTCGGCCCCGCCGGCGCCGCCGCCGTCACGGCCGGCCAGGGCCCGGTCGAGTGCCTCGCGCGTGGCGTCCGCGCCGCCACCGCCGCCCGCGTCGGGCCGGGGCGCCGCGGGCCCGTCGCCGGCGCCACCGCGATCGCCGAGCCGGACCTCCGCGCCCTCGTCACCATTGCCGCCCAGCTCGGACGGCCAGTCCGAGAAGCCGATCACCGGCCCGAACAGCGCGACGAGCAGCAGCGGGACGGCTACGAGCCATCCGACCACGTTCAGCGCTGCGAGGAACTTGAGCTTCCGGCTCACGGCGCGTGATGCTCTCAGACCGAGCGGCGGCTGGCCAACCGATATGCCGGAAATTGGGCATGACGGCCCGTCGAACGTTCGTCCATCGCGCCCGCGTGCGCCCTCGCCGCCGGAGGCCGTGGGGGCCGCCCGCGCCCGGGCCTATCCTCTGCGGCGTGCTCACCCCGCGCCAGGAGCTGCTGCTCGGAAAGGTCGTCGACGGCTTCGCCGCGACGGGCCAGCCCGTGGGCTCCAAGGCGCTGGCCGCCGACGCGGAGATCGGGTGCGGGCCCTCGACGGTCCGCAACGAGCTCGCGGTCCTCGAGGAGCTCGGCCTGCTCGCGCACCCGCACACCTCGGCGGGCCGGATTCCCACCGACGCGGGCCATCGCTACTTCGTCGACCGGCTGCTGCCCGCCCGGCCGGGCGCCGGCAGCCCGTTGCAGCTCACGCTGTCGCGCCGCGAGGTCGACGAGGCGATGCGGATGACCACCGAGACCCTCTCGCAGGTCACGAACCTGCTGGCGATCGTCTCCGCTCCGCCGATCAACACCACGACGATCCGCCACATCGAGGTCCTCGCGCTCCAGCCGCAGGTGCTGATGGTGGTGATCATCACCTCGACGGGCGGCGTCTCCAAGCGCGTGTTCACGTTCGACCGGCCCGTCGACCCGGGCCTCGCCGACTGGGCCGCGGCCTACCTCAACGAGCAGCTCGTGGGGATGGGGCTCGGGGCCCGGACCCTGCGCTCGCGGCTGGCCGATCCCGCCCTGGGGGCGACGGAGCGCGCCTTCGTCGAGACGCTCGCGCCGGCGTTCACCGAGCTCGCCGAGACGGCCGACGACACGCTCTACGTCGACGGCGC
>JAUJME010000359.1 GCA_030447005.1 Solirubrobacteraceae bacterium
CAAGGAGATCGGCAAGGTCCCGCTGCTGACCGCCGAGCAGGAGGTCGAGCTCGCCCAGCGCATCGAGGCGGGCCTGTTCGCCGCCGAGAAGATCCGCCAGGCCGACCAGGGCGAGGCCCCGAAGCTGTCCGCCGCGCTGCGCCGCGACCTCGACTGGCTGGTCAACGACGGGCAGCGGGCCAAGCGCCACCTGCTCGAGGCCAACCTGCGCCTCGTCGTCTCGATCGCCAAGCGCTACCTCGGCCGCGGGATGCTGTTCCTCGACCTGATCCAGGAGGGCAACCTCGGCCTGATCCGCGCGGTCGAGAAGTTCGACTACACCAAGGGCTACAAGTTCTCGACGTACGCCACCTGGTGGATCCGCCAGGCGATCACCCGCGCGATGGCCGACCAGGCCCGCACCATCCGCATTCCCGTGCACATGGTCGAGCAGATCAACAAGCTCACCCGGGTGCAGCGCGAGATGCTCCAGGAGCTCGGCCGCGAGCCGACGCCGGAGGAGCTCGCCAAGGAGCTCGACATGACGCCCGAGAAGGTCGTCGAGATCCAGGGCTACGCGCGCGAGCCAGTGAGCCTCGAGACGACGATCGGCGACGACCAGGACAGCTCGCTCGGTGACTTCATCGAGGACGCCGACGCGCCGGTCGCGGCCGAGGTCGTGTCGTACGGCCTGATGCAGGAGCAGCTCGGCGAGGTCCTGCGGACGCTCACCGACCGCGAGGCCGCCGTCGTGAAGATGCGCTTCGGGCTGGTCGACGGGCAGCCGCGCACCCTCGACGAGATCGGCCGCGAGTTCGGGCTGACCCGCGAGCGGATCCGCCAGATCGAGAGCAAGACGCTCTCCAAGCTGCGCCACCCGTCGCGGTCGCAGAAGCTCCGCGACTACCTGGACTAGTGCAGCCCGTCTCCCCCGACGAGTTCGAGGGGTACGTCGCCGACGCGCTCGACGACCTGCCGCCGGAGCTGGCCGCGCGGTTCAGCAACGTCGTGGTCGTGGTCGAGGACGAGAACGCCGACGAGCCCGACCTGCTCGGGCTCTACGAGGGCGTGGCCCTCACCGACCGCGGCGACCACTACTCCGGCGTGCTGCCGGACCGGATCAGCCTCTACCGGATCCCGTTGTGCCTGCTCGCCGAGGACACCGACCACCTCGTCGAGGAGATCCAGGTGACCGTCGTGCACGAGTTCGCCCATCACGTGGGCATCGACGACGACCGCCTGCACGCTCTCGGCTGGGATTGATCGGCCGGCTTCGGGGTAGACCCCGCGGCTGGCACAGTGCTGTGAGGCACCTCACCGCCCCAGGTGGTCGCGGAATCCCGCGCAGCAGGGGATCGTTGGTGGCTGCACGGGCGTTGTGACCTGCAGGCGTACCTCCACCGACCATCGTCGCCGCACGGCGGTCGCTCCGCGCCCCGGAGACCTTCCGGTCCCGCGCACACGCCCCACCCGCCGACCGCCCACGCGAAACCAGGAGAGCCTGAATGTCCGCCGCTGCCCGACCCGTCGACCTCGTCGAGGTCCTGGTCGAGCGCTCCCAGTCCGAAGGACGCCTGTCCCTCGAGCAGCTGCACGCCGCGTTCGACACCGCCGGGATCGGCGCCGCCGACGCCCGCGAGGTCCTGCGCCGGCTGTCCGACGCCGGTGCGGTGCTGTCCGAGGCCGAACCGCCCGCGCGCGCCCGCCGTACGACGAAGAGCGCCGCGCGTCCGGTGAAGCGCGCGGCCGGTCCGCAGGAGACCCGTCCCGCCGGCCGCACCGTGCCCAGCCGCACTGCCGTGGACACTGCCGAGGAGGCTGCCATGCCCGTCACCGCCCCCGAGACCGCGCCCGAGGCGCTCGCCGCGCCGGCGAAGGTCACGGCTGCCGCGGCGAAGGCGAGCAAGGCCGAGCTGGAGGCGGCCGCCGCGCTCGCCGACGCTGCCCTCGAGGCCGGCGACACCGTCTTCGCCGAGCCCGCGGCGCCCGCCGCGCCGGTCGCGGAGGAGGACGTGCCGATCGCGCTCGACGAGGCGCCTCCGGGCATCGACCTCGTCAAGGCCTACCTGCGAGAGATCGGCCGCGTGGCGCTGCTGACCGCCGAGCTCGAGGTCGAGCTGGCCAAGCGCATCGAGGCCGGCCTCTACGCGGGCGAGAAGCTCCGCCAGCACGACGCCGGCGAGACCAAGATCCCGGCGGCGATGCGCCGCGACCTGGCCGAGATCGTCCGCGACGGCGACGTCGCCAAGCGTCACCTGCTCGAGGCCAACCTGCGCCTGGTCGTGTCGCTCGCCAAGCGCTACCAGGGCCGTGGGCTCGACCTGCTCGACCTCGTGCAGGAGGGCAACCTCGGCCTGGTGCGCGCGGTCGAGAAGTTCGACTACGCCAAGGGCTACAAGTTCTCGACCTACGCCACCTGGTGGATCCGCCAGGCGCTCCAGCGCGCGCTGGCCGACCAGGGCCGCACCATCCGCGTGCCGGTGCACATGGCCGAGCTGATCACCAAGGTGACCCGCACCCGCCGCGACCTCACCCAGTCGCTCGGGCGCGAGCCGCTGTCGGAGGAGCTCGGCGAGCCGCTCGGCA
>JAUJME010000360.1 GCA_030447005.1 Solirubrobacteraceae bacterium
CGCTCGAACTTGCCCTCGAGCTGGGCGTCCACGTCGCCGTGGACATGGCGCACGATGGCTCCGCCGCGGTCGACGCGGCGCTCGGCCTGGACCTCCCAGTGCTCGATGCCGCCCATCTCGGCCTGCAGTCCGCTCATCGCCCCGGAGACCAGAGGCAGGTCGGCGGGATTGACCAGCACGGTGATGCGCTCGCGCTCGACGATCCCGCGCAGCGCATGGCGGACCGTGTCGACGACGAATTCGGGACGTACCGCCAGCGCGCCGGCGACCACGCGCTGGGCCAGCGAGAGCGCCAGCTCGACGGCCTCGACCTCGAGGCGGGTCGCGGCGGCGGCCGCCTCCGACTGCAGCGCCATGCGGGCCTGGGCCAGCGCCGAGGCGCCGAACGCCGCCTCGGCGAGCGCGTGCTCGTGACCCTTGGCGAAGCCCTCCTGGTAACCGTGCTCGCGCGCCGCGAGGCGCATCTGCTCGGCCTCGGCGCGCGCCTGGGCGAGCACGTCGGCCGCACTCAGGGCCGCCGGGGCGTGCGCCGCCTCGGGGGCGGCCGGCGCGATTGGGGCCGGAGGCAGCGGCTCCAGCGCTTCGAAGGAGAACTCGCTCGCGGAGGCCACGTCACATCACCTCGTCGTCGCCGCCGCCGCTGCCGCGCGTGATGGTCAGGCCGCCGGTCTCCTCGAGCCGTCGCACGGCGGCGACGATCCGGCCCTGGGCCTCCTCGATCACTCGCCGGCGCTGCGGCGGCTGGAAGGAGATCTCCTCCCGCAGCAGCTCGGCGCCGCGCTCGGACATGTTCGCGTACCTGCGCTCCTGGACCTCGTCGGACACGCCGCGCAGGGCGACGGCCAGGTCCTTCTGGTCGATCTCCTTGAGCACCATCTGGATCGAGCGGTCATCGAGACCCGCCACGTCCTCGAAGGTGAACAGCAGCATGCGGATCTCCTCGGCGAGCTCGGAGTGCTCCTCGGCGAGCTTGTCGAGCACGTTGCGCTCGGTGGTGCGGTCGGCGTTGTTGAGGATCTCGGCGAGGGGCTTGACGCCGCCAGCGGCCGCGAACTCCTGCGCGATGACGCTCGAGAGCTTCTGGCGCATGACGGCCTCGACCTGGTCGATGACCTCGGGCCGGCACGCGGTCCTGGGCGCCTCCCGCTTGGCCACCTCGGCCTGCGACTCGGCCGGCAGCTCGCAGAGGACCTGCGCCGCCAGGACGGCGTGGAGGTTGGCCACCACCAGCGCGACGGTCTGCAGCGACTCGTTGCCGAGGAAGACGACGATCTGCTCCGGGGGGGTGCGGCGCAGGAACTCGAACGGCCGGCGCTCGATGGTCGCCGCCAGGCGCCCGAGGATCTCGTTGGCCCGTTCCACGCCGACGGAGCGCTCGAGCAGCAGGCGGGCGTAGTCGACGCCGCCCTCGGCCATGAACTCCTCGGCCATGACGTTCTCGACCGCCTCGGCGACCACCGCCCGGCAGATCTCCGAGGGCACGCGCTTGGACTTGGCGATCTCGAGCGAGAGGACCTCCTGCTCGCCCAGCGACAGCTGCGAGACCACCTTGGAGGCGTTTTCCTCGCCGAGGGCGACGAGCAGCACGGCCGCCTTCCTGGCGCCGGGCATCTTCAGCTTGGGCATCTGCTCGCCGGCGCCGAGCGCGAGCGCGGCGGATCCGGCGGGCTTGGAGTCGGCGACGGCCATGGGTCAGTTCTCGTTCATCCAGGCCTTGACCTGGGCGGCGACCCGATCCGGCTCGCGTTCCATCAGCTGCTCCATCGCCTGCAGCTGGAAGTTCGGCTCACGCTCCTTGAGCACCTGGGTCGGCGGATCGGGCGTGCCCGCCTCCAGCGCGCTCAGCGGGGTGGGCTCGTTGATCTGCGTCAGCCAGGCGGGCGTCGGCAGCTCGTCGGATTCGCGCCGGCGCAGCCCGCGGAGCATGAGGAACAGGAAGATCAGCGTGGCGAGACAGACGGCGACCCACTTGAGCGGTCCGAGCATCGCCACCGGCAGCGGGCCCGCCTTGGGCTCCTCGGCGGCGGCGGGGAAGGCCACCTGCAGCGACTCGACGTCGTCACCGCGGGCGGGATCCATGCCCGCCGCGCGCTCCACCACGCCCTCGAGCTTGGCGAACACGGCGGGATCGACCGACTCGTCGACCAGCAGGGCGACCTTGAGGCCCTCGACGCGGCCCGGCGCGACCTCCGTCTTGCTGACCTCCTTGTCGACGCCGAACTTCGTGGTGCGACTGTCGCGGTCGTACTTCGATCCGGCGCCGCCGCCCGCCAGGTTCTGGGCGTAGGTCGGGATGTTGCCGTCGGTGCCCGCGTTGCCGCCGGCGCGCACCGCTCCGCCCTCGAGCTCCTCCGTCTCCTCCTGGAGCTCCAGGGGCGTCCCGCGCTTGGCGTAGGTGAGCTGGTCGCGAGTCGTCTTGTCGACGTTGAGATCGGCCGAGACCTGGACCTGGGCCTTGTTGGGACCGAGCGTGCGCGCCAGCATCGCGGCCAGGCTGGCTTCGAGCTCTCGCTCGTAGCGCGCCTCGGCGGCCTGCTTGGCCGACGCGCCGATGCCGCCGGTG
>JAUJME010000361.1 GCA_030447005.1 Solirubrobacteraceae bacterium
GCGCCTGCCCATCGAGCCGATCTCGCAGGCCTCGGCCGACCAGCGCAAGGGCCGCTGCGGGCGCACGTCGGAGGGCGTCTGCATCCGCCTCTACGACGAGGAGGACTTCGAGGCGCGGCCCCGCTTCACCGACCCCGAGATCCTCCGCACGAGCCTCGCCTCGGTGATCCTCCAGATGGCCGCCGCCGGCCTCGGGGACGTCGAGGACTTCCCGTTCCTCGACCCGCCCGACCGCCGCCAGGTCCGCGACGGCATCGCGCTGCTCCAGGAGCTGGGGGCGCTCGAGGCGGAGGGCGAGGTCAAGCTCACCGCCCTCGGCCGCCGCCTCGCCCAGCTCCCGGTCGACCCGCGGATGGGGCGGATGGTGCTCGAGGCCGACCGGCTCGCCTGCGCCGCCGAGGTGATCGTCATCGCCGCCGCGCTCTCCATCCAGGACCCGCGCGAGCGCCCCGCCGACAAGCAGGCCCAGGCCGACCAGGCCCACGCGCGCTTCGCCGACGAGCACTCCGACTTCACCGCCTATCTCAACCTGTGGACCTACCTGCGCGAGCAGCAGCACGAGCTCTCCGGCAGCCAGTTCCGCAAGCGCTGCAAGGCGGAGTACCTCCACTACCTGCGCGTCCGCGAGTGGCAGGACCTCGCCGGCCAGCTCCGCCAGGCGGCCAAGGGCGTCGGGATCGCGCTCAACCAGGCGCCCGCCGAGCCGCGCGAGATCCACATGGCGCTGCTCTCCGGCCTGCTCTCCCACGTCGGGCTGCGCGACTCGAACCGCCGCGAGTACCAGGGCGCCCGCGGCGCGCGCTTCGCGATCTTCCCCGGCTCCTCGCTGGCCCGCAGGCCGCCGAGCTGGGTCGTCGTCGCCGAGCTCGTCGAGACGACGCGGCTGTGGGGCCGGACGGCCGCGCGGATCGACCCGAAGTGGATCGAGCCGCTCGCCGAGCACCTCGTCCGCCGCACCTACGACGAGCCGCGCTGGGACCGCAAGCGCGGCTCAGTGGTCGCGACGGAGCGGGTGACGCTGTACGGGCTGCCGGTGGTCGCCGGCCGGACCGTCCCCTACGGGCGGATCGACCCCGTCCTCTCGCGCGAGCTGTTCATCCGCCGCGCGCTCGTGGAGGGCGACTGGGAGGCGCGCCATCCCTTCCTGGCCGAGAACGCGCGGTTGGTGGAGGAGGTCGAGGCGCTCGAGCACCGCGCCCGCCGCCGCGACATCCTCGCCGACGACCAGACGATCTTCCGCTTCTACGACGAGCGGATCCCGCAGAAGGTCGTCTCCGCCGCCCACTTCGACCGCTGGTGGCGCGACGCGCGCCGGCGCGACCCGCACCTGCTGAGCTTCACGCGCGAGCTGCTGGTCAACCCCGCCGCCGCCGCCGCGCTCGACCCCCGCGCCCGCCCGGAGGCGTGGAAGCAGGGCGATCTGACCCTGCGGCTCTCCTACCGCTTCGAGCCGGGGACCGACCTCGACGGGGTCACCGTCCACGTGCCGCTCAAGGTGCTCCCGCAGCTGCGCGAGCGCGGCTTCGAGTGGCTCGTCCCCGCGCTGCGCCCCGAGCTCGTCACCGCGCTGATCCGCTCGCTGCCCAAGGAGCTGCGCCGCCCGCTCGTCCCCGTCCCCGAGGTCGTCGAGGAGGTGCTCGCGCGGATGACCCCGCGCAGCGCGCCGCTCCTCGAGGCGCTCGCGCGCGAGCTCGAGGCGCTGCGCGGGGTGCGGATCCCGCCCGACGCGTGGAACCTCGACCGCCTCCCCGCCCACCTGCGGATGACCTTCCGGGTGGAGGACGAGGACGGCCGGGTCGTCGCCGAGGCGACCGACCTCGAGGCGCTGCGCGAGCGGGTCCGCCCGAAGCTCCAGGCCGAGCTCGCGTCGGCCACCGCGGGGATCGAGCGCAGCGGCCTGCGCGCGTGGACGCTCGGCGAGCTGCCGCGGACGGTGACGCTGGCGGGGACGGGGGAGGCGGTGAAGGCCTATCCGGCGCTGGTCGACGAGGGGGCGACGGCCGGCGTCCGGGTCTTCGACAGCCCGGCCCAGCAGCGCGCCGCGATGCACGCCGGAACGCGCCGGCTGCTCGCCCTGACCATCCCCTCACCCGTCAGGTCGGTGTCAGGCCGGCTGGGCAACGCGGCGCAGCTCGCGCTCGCCGCCTCGCCGCACGGCAGCCCCGCCGCGGTGCTCGACGACGCGCTGGTCGCCGCGCTCGACGCCCTGATCGCCAGCGGCGGCGGGCCGGCGTGGGACGAGGCCGGCTTCGCCCGGCTGCGCGACCACGTGGCGGGGGAGCTCGCGCCCGCGCTCGAGCGGATCGTCGGGCAGGTGGTGGCGATCCTCGACGCCGCCCGCGCGGTCCGCCGCGCGCTCGAGGGCGTGGGCGGCGAGGCCTACCAGCCCGCCCGCCACGACGTCGCCCGCCAGCTCGGCCGGCTCGTGTATCCCGGCTTCATCGCCGCGACGGGCGCCGCCCGGCTGCCCGACGTCGAGCGCTACCTGCGCGCCGCCGTCCACCGCCTGGAGCGGCTGCCCGACACGCTCGCCGTCGACCGCGACCGCATGGGCGG
>JAUJME010000362.1 GCA_030447005.1 Solirubrobacteraceae bacterium
CAGGGGCGACGGCGCGGCCGGCGCCTGCGGGCAGCGCGCGCCCCGCCTCGGCGCTCGCCCGCGCGCGGACGCGCGCGGCCAGCGAGAAGAGCGCCTCGTCGGACTCCGGCGCGGGCAGCAGCGCGCAGACCAGCGAGCCGGCCGCCGCGGCGGGGCCGCCGCCGCCCGCCTCGGCCTCCAGGGCGGCGGCCAGCGCCTCCTCGGCCGCCGCGCGGCTGCCCTCGCCCACCGGGAGCACGACCGCCGCGACGCGGCCGCGCAGGCCGAACGGCTCGAGCCGCCGCGCGAGGTCGGCGCCGGCGAGCTCGCCCGAGAGGAGCCCGGTCAGGACGTCGCCGGCCAGCCGGCGTTCCGTGTCCTGGGCGACGCGCCGGCGCAGGAGCTCGAGCGCGACGACGGTGACGGCCTGGTGGACGACGAGGCGGTCGAGCTCGGTCAGCGGGCCGCCGTCGCGCAGGGCGACAAGCCACGCCTGGGGCGCGGGCGCGTGGCCGCCGGCCGGCGGCGTCCGCGCCACCGGAACCGCCAGTCCGTCGCCGAGCGCGAAGCCGCGCCGCGCCCCCGCGCGCACCCGCTCGCCGAGCTCGGCCGCCGCGTCGGCCGGGGCGGCACCGGCGAGCGGCTCGCCGCGCGCGCCGAACACCGCCGCCGCGCCGCCGATGAGCTTGCTCAGCGCGCCCGCCAGCCCGTCGAGCCCGGCCTCCGAGAGCACGACGCGCTCCAGCCGCTCGTGGGCGACGAGCGCCCGCTGGAGCGTCGCGTAGTGGGCGTTGACGATCGCCGTCGACGCGCGCTCGGTGACCGCGATGAACGGCAGGTCGAAGCTGATCTCCAGGAGTGGGAAGCCGGCCGCCTCGGCCGCCTCGCGCAGCGGCCCGGGGACGGCGTCGTGCGCGAAGCCGGTGCCCAGCCCGAGGCCGGCGAGCCCGTGAGCGGCCAGCCGCTCGACGTAGGCGCGCTGCTCCTCCGCCGTCCCCAGCTGCAGGCCGGTGGTGAGCAGCAGCTCGCCGCCCGAGAGCCACGGCGTCGGGTCGAGCAGCTCGGAGATGTGGACCCAGCGCACCGGCCGGTCGAGCCCCGCCTCCCCCGCGGCGACGCGCAGCCCGAGCTCGCGCACGAGCTCGTCGAGGCGCAGCGCCGCCTGCGCCCGCCCGGGGCGCGGCGCCCGCTCCCGCGCCGCGCTCCCCGCCTCGATGCCCGCCGCCGCCACGCCGCCTAGCTCAGGCCGAGGCGCTCCGTGGCCTCCTCGAGCACCGGCCGCAGGATCGACTCGATCTCCGCGAAGTGCTCCGGGCCGGCGATCAGCGGCGGCGAGAGCTGGATGACCGGGTCGCCGCGGTCGTCGGCGCGGCAGATCAGGCCGCGGCGGAAGAGCTCGCCCGAGAGGAAGCCGCGCAGCAGCCACTCGGACTCCTCGCCCGAGAAGGTCTCCTTCGTCTCGCGGTCCTTGACGAGCTCGATCGCGCGGAAGTAGCCGAGGCCGCGGGCGTCGCCGACGATCGGGATGTCGCGCAGGCCGTCGAGCATCGCGGCGAAGGCGGCCTCGTTGGCCATCACGTTGCCGTTGATGTCCTCGTCCTCGAAGACCTTGATGTTGGCCAGCGCGACCGCCGCCGAGACGGGGTGCCCGCCGAAGGTCAGGCCGTGTGCGAACGCCTTCTTGTCGCCGGAGAACGGCTCGAAGATGCGATCGGAGGCGATCACCGCGCCCATCGGCGCGTAGGAGGAGGTCAGGCCCTTGGCCGTGGTGATGAGGTCGGGCTCGTAGCCGAAGCGGTCCGCGCCGAAGTAGGTCCCCAGCCGGCCCCACGAGCAGATGACCTCGTCGGAGATGAAGACGACGCCGTAGTGGTCGCAGATCTCGCGGACGCGCTGGAAGTAGCCCTCCGGCGGCGTGAAGCAGCCGCCCGAGTTCTGCACGGGCTCGAGGATCACCGCGCTGACCGTCTCGGGCCCCTCGAACTCGATCCGGTCGGCGATCGCGTCGGCGAGCTTGTCGGCCGACATGCCGTCGGGCAGCCGGTAGAGGTTCGTGTTGGCCACGTGGGCCGAGCCGGGGAAGATCGGCTCGAACGGGCGGCGGGCGTCCGGGATCCCCGTCGCGGTGAGGGCGCCCATGGTCGTGCCGTGGTAGGCGAGGTCGCGCGAGATGACCTTGTAGCGGCCGGCCTCGCCGCGGAGCTTGTGGTACTGGCGGCAGAGCTTGAGCGCGGACTCGACGGCCTCCGAGCCGCCACTCGTGAAGAAGACGCGGTTGAGGTCGCCGGGCGCCAGCGAGGCGATCTTGGCCGCCAGCTCGATGGAGCGCGGGTGCGCGTAGGACCAGTTCGTGAAGAAGCCGAGTTCCTTGGCCTGGTCGGCGCCGGCCTGGGCCACCTCGTGGCGGCCGTGGCCGATGTTCACGCAGAACAGCGCGGCGAGGCCGTCGAAGTAGCGCTTGTCGTGCTCGTCGAAGACGTAGCAGCCCTCGCCGCGGACGATGATCGGCACCTCGTGGTCGTCGTAGGACCCCATGCGGGTGAAGTGCATCCACAGGTGGCGCTTGGCCAGCTCCTG
>JAUJME010000363.1 GCA_030447005.1 Solirubrobacteraceae bacterium
ACGTGCGCCCACCAGTCGAGGCCCGGGCCGACGTCGAGGACGATGCCGTGCTGGGGCGGCGGCTCGTGGGTGCCGGGCGGGACGAGGAGACCGGAGCGGCGCATCCGGTCCGGGTCGAGCTCCTTGATGACGACGCGGTCGAAGAGCGGCCGCAGGTGATGCTGCACTAGCCGCGGTCCCCAGCGCGCGCCGCGCGGGCGTCCGCGAGCCGGAGCGCCGACTGCAGCGCGGCGCCGACGTGCTCGGCGACCGCCTCGACCAGGCCGACGTCGTCCTCGTCGAACGCGCCCGGGCGCGTCGCCTTGACCTGGACCGCGCCCCACTGCGCTCCGGCCACCCGCACGGGGACCGCGATGCGGGCGCGGGCCGACGCCTCGGCGGCCAGCACCGAGCGGCGCTCGCGGACCGCCCGGCCCGCGAGGCCGAGGTCTTCCAACGGCGTGCCGGCGACGCGCTCGAGCGAGCCGTCGGGGCGCAGGGCGAGCAGCGTGCAGCTCTCCGCGTCGAGCAGGTCCTCGAGCTCGCCGGCGGCGACCGCGAGGATCTCCGCCGGCTCCTCCATCACCGCGAGCCGGGCGCCGACCGCGTTGGCGCGCGCCAGCCGCCGCGCGCGCTCGCGCAGGCGCTCCTCGGTCGGTCGCGCGGCGCCGCGCCAGGCCGCCGCCCCCTCCACGCCGCCCTGTCGGCCGGGACCAAGAGGCGGCGCCGGCGTGGCGCGGTCGGGGCGCGAGAACCGCGCAGGGCGGAACCAGTCCGGCAGGGACGAGTAGACCACCGCGTCCCCGCGGCCGGTGTCGTGCTTGCCGAAGAGCAGCGCGCGGTCGGCGCGCGCGACGAGCTCGGTCGGCGTGACGCCCGCCTCCCACTCGGCCACGCCCGCGGTCGCGCGGCCGGCGGCGCCCTCGCAGAGGTCGCCGATCGCGGTCGTGATCCGCTCGATCGCCCGGCGCGCGATCTCCTCGGCCTCCTCCTCGCCGGCCTCGACCGCCACCAGCGCGAACTCGTCGCCGCCGTAGCGGGCGGCGACGTCGTAGGGACGGGTCGCCTGGCGCAGCGCGTGGCCGGCGCGCCGCAGGACCTCGTCCCCCACCAGATGGCCGTGGAGCTCGTTGACCGACTTGAAGTCGTCGAGGTCGAGCATGACGAGCGAGAGCGCCGGCGCGATGGCGCGCTCGGCGCGCTCGATCTCCCGTCGCAGGCTCTCGTGCAGGGCGGCGTGGTTCAGACAGCCGGTCAGGCCGTCCGTGCGCGCGGCGAGCGCGAGACCGGCGTGGGCGGTGGCGTTGGTGCAGGCGACGGACGCGAGCTCCGCGAAGGTCTCGAGCAGGCCGAGGCGCTCCTCGGTCGCCTCGCAGGGGCGGCTGTAGCCGACGCTCAACACGCCGCGGAGCTCCCCGCCCCAGCGCATCGGTACCGCGATGCAGGACTGGATGCGGGAGAAGACCGTGTCCGGCGGCAGGCCGGCGATCGACTGGTAGTCGTTCGTGAGCATCGACTGCTGGGAGTCGAGCACCTTGCCCGAGAGGCCCTGGCCCGGCTCGAGGCGGAAGCCGATCATCTCCGACGGCAGCCCGTAGGCCGCCTCGAGGACGATGCCCTGCGTCGTGCCGCGGTAGACGACGGTGTAGTCGCCGTCGAGGATGCGGGTCGCCTCGAGGCAGATGCGCCCGAGGACTGTGTCGAGGTCGAGCGACTCGTGCAGCGCGCTCGCCGCACGGGTCAGCGCGGCCTGGCGCTCGGCGCGCCGCGCGGCGGCTTGGGCGTCGGCGTCGCGAGCGAGGGCGGCGGCGCCGGCGGCCGCGAGCGCTTCGGCGACCGCGGTCGCCTCCGGGCCGAACGCGGCGGGATCGGGGTGGGCGAGGACGAGGACGTGGTCGGCGGCGGTGGGCGGGACCGCGACGAGGAGGGCCGAGCCGGCCGCGGCGGCCCAGGGGGAGAGCTGCTCGAGCAGCTCGGCCGCCCGCGAGCCGTCGAGCGCGAGGACGCGCAGGCCGCGGTCGAGCAGCTCGCGCAGGGCGGAGTCCTCCTCGAGCGCGAAGCGGCCCTCGGCGTCGCCCGCCACCGCGACGGCGCGCGCCTCGCCCTGCTCCACCGCGAGCAGGAGCGCGTGCGGCGCGCCCAGCAGCCCGCGCGCCTCGGCGACGAGCGCGTCGCGCACGCGGGACACGGCGGGGGCGGGCCCGCCCGCGCCCGCCGAGACGAGGCGCGAGATCGCGAGGATCGCCTCAGTCGCGCCGCCGAGACGCGGGCGCGGCGCCAGGTTGTCGGGGAAAGCGGGCAAGGTGGGTCGCTCCAGGACGGAGGTGCGCAGGTCTTATCGGCACGTCCGCGGGAAACCTTTACCCCTCCGCCGAGCGTCTAGACTCCGGCTTTCCCAGGGAGAGGTGGCCGAGTGGCTGAAGGCACTCGCCTGCTAAGCGAGTATGGGGTTCACGCTCCATCGCGGGTTCGAATCCCGCCCTCTCCGTCGCGCGGCGCGCAGGCAGGCCGCGCCGCTAGACTCGCTCCCTCGAGCGCCCGTAGCTCAGCTGGATAGAGCGTCGGTCTA
>JAUJME010000364.1 GCA_030447005.1 Solirubrobacteraceae bacterium
TCGAGGTGGTCGAGCCGGCCGCGGACCCCGGCCAGGTCGCCGATCCCGTCGCCGTCGGAGTCCGCGAAGGAGCGCGGGTAGATCTGGTAGAGGACGCCCTCCCGCCACCAGCTCCCGCGCGGCGCCATCAGCCGGCGGTGGTGGCGCGCGCCTCGCGCTTGCCGCGCGACCGGCCGCCGAGCGCCCCGAAGATCACCGAGAAGACCGTGGTGATCACCACGAGCAGGATCTCGGGGTCGGGCAGCTCCGCCTTGGGCTCCTTCTCCCGGAGCCCGTTGACGATCAGGATCGTCACGCCGAACAGCAGCCCGCCGACCAGCCCGCGGTAGAGACCCTCACGCGCGGTGTCGTGCTCCAGCCCGGCGAGATAGGCGCCGAGCAGCGCGATCAGCGTGCTCACCAGGTAGGCGATCTCGTTGACCCCCAGCAGGTAGCCGGCGATGGCGCCGATCACGATCGGCCCGAGGATCAGCAGCGCGGACTGGGCGTTGGGCGAGCGATCCTCGAAGCGCGTGGGAAGGTGCACGGGCCACCTTCTATCAGAGGCCGAGCTCCCGCCGGTACTCGCGCCGGTAGCCCTCACGGGCCTCGAAGACCCGCTCGACGTAGTCGCGCGTCTCGGGGAACGGGATGTGGTCGGCGACCCGGAACTCCTCCCCGCGCGCGGCCGCGCGCGCCCGCCAGGCGTCGACCCGCCCCTCGCCGCCGTTGTAGGCGGCGAGCGCCAGCAGCTCGTTGCCGTCGTAGCGATCGAGCAGGTAGCGCAGGTAGAACGAGCCGTAGGCGATGTTGATCTGCGGGCTCGCCAGATCCCCCTGCACGAACTCCGTGCCGCCGGACTTCGAGGCGATGTAGTCCGCGGTCGAGGGGAGGATCTGCATGAGCCCCTTGGCCCCGGCGGGCGACGTCTGGTCGCGGAAGCGCGACTCCGTGTAGATGACGCCGGCGATGAGCGCCGGGTCGAGGTCCTTGTCGCGCGCCTGCTGGCGGATGATGTCCTCGTGGCGCAGGGGCAGCGTGATCTCCTGCACGGCCTTGTCGAAGAACGGCGAGACGGCCGCCGCGACGAGCGCCGCGGTCACCGCCACGCCCAGCAGGAAGCCGAGCCGGCGGCGGAGGATGCGCCCCCGCGACACGCGCGGTCGTGGCGAGGGCGAGCGAGTCCGCGTGGCCATCGCCTCAGAGCTTGGCAAGCACCGACGACAACGCCACCTCGAGCTCCTCGAGGGTGCCGCTGTTTGCGACGACATGGGTGGCCCGCGCCGCCTTCTCGTCCTGGGGGAGCTGGCGGGCGGTGCGCTCGTCGAGCCCCGCGTGGCCGCGGGCGCCGGCCCGTTCGGCCCGGATCGCCTCGTCGGCCACCACCGCGATGGTGGCGTCGAACGCCGCCTCCATCCCCGCCTCGAAGAGCAGCGGGACCTCGACGACCAGTGCGGGGGGCGGCGGCACGCGCGCCTCGGACGCCTCCCGCCACTCGGCCATCCGGGCGCCGACGCGGGGCCACAGCTGCCCCTCGAGCCAGCCGCGCTCCTCCGGGTCGCCGAAGGCCCGGCTCGCCACGCCGGCGCGGTCGATCGTCCCGCCGGGCGCCACCTCGGGCCCCCAGCGGCCGACCATCGCGTCGCGGACCTCGGGGTCCGCGTAGAGCTCGTGGACGACCCGGTCGGTCGAGAGGGTCGCCGCGCCGAGGCGCTCGAGCGCGGCGAGCGCCTCGGACTTGCCCGCCCCGATCCCGCCCGTCAGGCCGACGAACGGGGGGCGGGCGGCTTCAGGCGGCGGGCTCGTCGTCGCCGGCCGCGTCCTCGACCGCGGCGTCGGGCGCGGCCGGCTCGCCAGACGTGTCGGCGGAGCCGGTCGGGTCGCCGTCGTCCGCCGCGTTCTGCACCTCGTCGGCGAGCGTGGCGGGAGACTGCTCACCTGTGCCGGGGGCCGAAGGGGGATCGGTGAGGACGGATTCGCCTGCACCCGACGACGAAGTCGTCTGGGTGTCGTTCTCGACGGCGAGCTCGGTCTCCGAGCCGGCGGCGAAGACGTCCTCCGACAGGCCGAGCTCCGGCATGTGCTCGAGGTCGCCCGTGCCGCCCTCGCCGTCCTCGTTGCCCTCGGTCGGACCGATGTCGCGGCGCGGGAGCTCCTGGCCCTCGACCCGCTTGATCGACAGCGACAGCCGGCGGCGGTCGGAGTCGATCTCGAGGATCCGGACCTTGACGTCCTGCCCCGGCGCGACGATCTCGCGCGGGTTCTCGACGTGCTGCTGGGCGAGCTCGGAGATGTGCACGAGCCCCTCCACGCCCTCGAGGATCTCGACGAAGGCGCCGAAGGCGACCACCTTGGTGACCGTGCCCTCGAGCTCGTCACCCACGTTGTAGGTGTCGACCACGCGCTGCCACGGGTCCTCCTGGGTCTGCTTGAGACCGAGGGAGATGCGCTGGCGGTCGCGGTCGATGTCGAGCACCTTGACCTGGACCGTGTCGCCGATGTTGAGGATCTCCGACGGGTGGTTGACGTGCGACCACGAGAGCTCGGAGATGTGGATCAGGCCG
>JAUJME010000365.1 GCA_030447005.1 Solirubrobacteraceae bacterium
CGTCGAGCCAGCCCTCGGTCTCCGGCGTCTTGGGCAGGTGGAGGGTGAGGAAGTCCGCGACGGCGTAGACGTCATCGGAGGACTCGGCCTTCTCGACCCCCAGCTCGCGGTAGCGCTCGGCGCCCACGAACGGGTCGAAGGCCACGACGTGCATGCCGAAGCCCTGGGCGCGCTGGGCGACGAGCTGGCCGATGCGGCCGAAGCCGAGGACCCCGAGGGTCTTGTCCATCAGCTCGACGCCCGAGTACTTCGAGCGGTCCCAGCGGCCGGCGACGAGCGCGCCGTGGGCCTGCGGGACGTTGCGGGCGAGCGCGAGCAGCAGCGCGAGGGTGTGCTCGGCGGCGGTGACGACGTTGGACTGCGGGGCGTTGGCGACGATGATCCCGCGCTTGGTGGCGGCCGGGACGTCGACGTTGTCGACGCCGACGCCGGCGCGGCCGATCGCCCGCAGGCGGCCGGCGTGGGCGAGCACGTCGGCGGTCAGCCGCGACGCGGAGCGGATGAGGATCCCCTCGTAGTCGCCGATCGCGCGCTCGAGCTCGCCGTCGCTCCAGTCCGTGCGCACGTCGACGTCGAAGTGCTCGCGCAGCAGCTCGATCCCCGACTCGCCGATCTTCTCGGCCACCAGGACGCGGGTCACGCGCCCGCCCCCTGCTGCTCGACCACCCAGTCGATGCACGCGGTGAGCGCCTCGACGTCGGCGGGCTCGACGGCCGGGAACATCGCCACCCGCAGCTGGTTGCGCCCGAGCTTGCGGTAGGGCTCGACGTCGACGATGCCGTTGGCGCGCAGGGTGGCGGCGAGCGCGCCGGCATCGACGGACTCGGCGAAGTCGATCGTCCCGATCACCAGCGAGCGCTTGGCCGGGTCGGCGACGAACGGCGTCGCGTACTCCGACGCCTCCGCCCAGCCGTAGAGGGCCTGCGAGGAGGCGGCGGTGCGCCCGACGCAGAACGGGAGGCCGCCGCCGGCGTTCATCCAGCCGATCTGATCGGCGAGGAGCAGGAGCGTGGCGATCGCCGGGGTGTTGTAGGTCTGGTCCTTGCGCGAGTTCTCCAGGGCGGTGGCCAGGGAGAGGAACTCGGGGATCCACCGGCCCGACGCGGCGATCTCCGCGATCCGCTCCTGCGCCGCCGGGCTGAGGAGCGCGAGCCACAGGCCGCCGTCGGCGGCGAAGGACTTCTGGGGCGCGAAGTAGTAGACGTCGGCCTGGGCCACGTCGAGCGGCAGGCCGCCCGCGCCCGAGGTGGCGTCGATGGCCACGAGCGCGTCGCCCGCGTCCGCGGGGCGCACGACGGGGACCATCACGCCGGTCGAGGTCTCGTTGTGGGCCCAGCCGATCAGGTCGGCCGACGGGTCGCCGGCCGGCTCGGGGGCGTCCCCGGGCTCCGCGGAGATCACGACCGGGTCGGCGAGGAACGGCGCGCCGGCCGTGCACCTGGCGAACTTGGCCGAGAACTCCCCGTAGGTCAGGTGGAGCGCGCGCTCGCGGACGAGGCCGAGGGTGGCGGCGTCCCAGAACGCGGTCGTGCCGCCGTTGCCGAGCGCGACCTCGTAGCCGTCGGGGAGCGAGAAGAGCTCGCGCAGCCCGGCGCGGATCTCCCCCACCACCGCCTTCACCGGCTTCTGGCGGTGCGAGGTGCCCATGATCGCCGCCCCGGGGCCGGCCAGGCGGGCGAGCTGCTCGGGGCGGACCTTCGAGGGGCCCGCGCCGAAGCGTCCGTCGGCGGGCTTGAGGTCGTCCGGGATCTGCAGCAGGGTGCCGGGTGCGGTCATATCGCTTCCGTTCGGGGATCCGAGGGGAGGGGATGTGCCCAGGCGCGCGGCGTTCAGCCCGCCGCTCCCCGGTGGTTTTCATCCACCTGACAACGCCAGTCGCGACGGCGCCGCTCAGCCTAGCGGACCGTCCCCGGCGGAGGCCTCCTGCGCCCCGCCGTCGCGGCGCCGCTCGCGCTGGCGGTCGAGCTCGCGCTGGAGGTCCTCGCGGAACTCCTCCAGCGAGAAACCGTTGGCGATCAGGACGAGCCAGACGACCATGGCGACGACGGCCAGGCCGAGGGCGACGAGCGAGATGATCCGCCCCGCGTTGGCGAGCCCCTCGCCGGCCCGCCCGGGGTCGGTGGCCAGCCTCCGGCGAGCGTTGACGGCGCACACCCAGCCCGCCGCGGCCGAGAGCAGGACGAAGAAGAAGCCCAGGCCGAGGGTCAGCACGAGCAGGGCGAGGGCGGCCAGCCCGAAGACCAGCGAGGCGACGGCGAGCGGGTCCGTGCCGCCGCCGGCCGGGGCGGGCGGGCGGGGCCGCGGCGGGGTCGGGCGGTCGGGCGGCGGCGGGCGGTCGGGCGCCGGCGGCGCGGCCCCCCGCGGCGCCCCCCGCGGGGGGGGGGCGGCGGCGGGCGCCGGGGGGGGGCCCCCGCCGCCCGGGCGCTGCTCGCCGGCGGCCCCCCGGAGCCCGAGAACTCCGGGAGGATACAGTGCCTCGTAGCGCGCAGCTCCGTGCCCGGCGGCGCGATCTGGGCGCGGGCCGGCTGCTCGCG
>JAUJME010000366.1 GCA_030447005.1 Solirubrobacteraceae bacterium
GGCCGCGACGCTCGGCGACGTCGCCGAGTCGGCGTACTCGGACTTCGCGCCGGGGACGCTCGCCGCCTACGTCGGCCTGGTGGCGGCCGCGGCGATCGGCCTGTGCTCCTCGTCCTGGGGGACGGTCCGCGCGCCGGGCCGGTCCTCGCGGTCTCGGCGGGCCTGCTGTGGGGCGCGTCCGACGTGACGATCGAGGCGGCGTCCGGCGACCTGGCCGAGCGCTGGCTGCTCGTCCTGCTCACACCGGAGGCCGCGGTCATCACGGTGCTGTCGCTCGCCGGGCTCGCGATCTCCGCCCGCTCGCTCCAGTTCGGCCCGGTCGTCCCGGTGATCGCCACCACCAACGCCGCCGCCAGCACCTCGACGATCGTCTCGGGGCCGATCGTGTTCGGCGAGCCCGTGCCCGAGGAGCCGCTGGGCGTCGCGATCCGCGTCCTCGCCTTCGCGCTGGTCATCGCCGCTGCCGCGCTGACACCCGGCCCCGTGGAGCGCGCCAAGCCCGCGACCGCCTGATGGTGCTCGCGCGCCGGCGCGCGGCGCTGCTGATCCTCGCCGTCGCGCTGCTGCTGCGGATCGCCGCGGTGGCCGGGACGCCGGGGTTCGCGCCGACCGGCGACCCCGCCGACTACGACCGCCACGCCGCCGCGCTCGCGCAGACGGGGCGCTACCCGCCGACCCTGCTCGCCGAGCCCGGCGGGCCGACCGCGCTGCGCCCGCCGGCCTACCCGCTCGTGCTCGCGGCGGCCTACGAGGCGACGGGCGCCCGCTGGACCGCCGGCCGGCTGCTCGGCGCGCTGCTGGGGACGCTCACGGTGGCGCTCGTGATGGCGCTCGGCACGGCGCTGCTCGGCGCGCGGGCGGGGCGGTGGGCCGGTGCGATCGCCGCGGTCTTCCCGCCGCTGATCTGGCTCAACGGCTCGCTGCTGGCCGAGTCGCTCTTCCTGCCGGCGGTCCTCGGCGCGCTCCTCTGCGTCGCGCGTGCGGGCGGGTCGCGGGCGCTCGCCTGGGCGGCCGGCGCGGGGGCGCTGGTCGGGCTCGCCGTGCTCACGCGCAACAACGGGGTCGTCCTCCTCGTGCCGGTGCTGGGCGGTCTGTTCGCGCTGACCCGTGGCGCACGGGGGCCCGCGGTGGCGCTGCTGGCGGTGGCGCTCGTGCTGCTGCCCTGGACGCTGCGCAACGAGGATGCGTTCGGGCGGCTGCTGCCCCTCGGGACGCAGAGCGGCTACACCCTGGCGGGGCAGTACAACGCGGTCGCCGCCGTGCCCGACGACTTCCGCGCCGCGTGGCGCGTGCCGCAGGAGGTGCCCGGTCTGAAGCCGCTCTTCGCCCACCAGGGGATCGACGAGGCGGAGCTCGACGCGGTGCTGCGCGACCGGGCGCTCGCCTTCGCGGCGGAGCATCCGGATCACGTCGTCGCGGCGCTGGCGCTCAACCTGGGCCGCCTCTTCGACCTCGGGCCGGGCCACTCGTTCACCACGACCGTCTCGCTGACGGAGATGGGCGTGCCCGAGAGCCAGCGCGGCCTCCTGCGCGCGAGCCTCTACGCGCTGCTGGCGCTCGCCGCCGCGGGGGCGTTCGTCCTCGCCCGCCGCCGCGCCGGCCCGTGGTGGCTCTGGCTCGCGCCCGTGCTGCTGCTCGCGAGCGTCGCGCCGCTGCTCGGACCGCCGCGCTACCGCGCGCCGCTCGACCCCTTCCTGATCCTGCTGGCCGGCGCGGCGATCGCCGCGTGGCGCGGGCGGCGCGGGGCCGCCGCCTAACCGACGATCCGGTCGAGCGCCTCCTGCGCCTCGAGTGCGGCGAGGACGTCGAGCGGCGGGTTGCCCGGCGGGTGGGCGTTGCAGGACGGGTCGACGCGCCCGTCGAGGAAGCGCGCGAGCTCGACGGCGAAGCGGCCGCCGGGCGGGAGCGGGGCGTCGGGATCCTGCGGCTCGCGCTCCATTGGCTTTGAGGAAGCTACTCCCCGCCCAGCCGGGCGGCAACGGCGGCGGCGGTCGCCGCGTTGATGTCGACGGTGTCGCGCACGTCCTCCGCGTACCCGCCGGCGAGCACGACGCACACCGGGATCCCGCCGGCCCGCAGCCGGTCGAGGACAAGCTCGTCGCGGGCGAGCAGGCCCGGCTTGCTGAGCGCGAGGCGCCCGAGCCGGTCGCCCTCCCACGGGTCCGCGCCCGCCAGGTAGAAGGCGACGTCGGGCGCCGGCAGGCGGGCGAGCGCCACGTCGAGCGCGCCGTCGAGCGCCTCGAGGTAGTCGCCGTCGCCCGTGCCCGTCGGGAGGTCGAGGTCGAGGTCGGAGGGGATGCGCTGGAAGGGGTAGTTGCGCGCCCCGTGCAGAGAGAGGGTGAACGCCTGCGGATCCGGGCCGAGGATCTGCGCGGTGCCGTCGCCCTGGTGGACGTCGCAGTCGACGACCAGGGCCCGCCGCGCGAGCCCGTCGGCCCGCAGGCCGGCGAGCGCGGTGGCGACGTCGTTGAACAGGCAGTAGCCGCGGGCGAAGTCGCGGCCGGCGTGGTGGGTGCCGCCGCCGAGGTTCAT
>JAUJME010000367.1 GCA_030447005.1 Solirubrobacteraceae bacterium
GACATCGAGCTCGAGTTCCGCGAGGGCGTCGTGGTCGGCGCGCGCGCCGCGCGCGGGCAGGAGTACCTGCGCCAGACGCTGGCCACCGACCCCGGCGCCTCGCGGCTCGGGGAGATCGGCATCGGCACGAACGCGGGCATCGACCGCCCGATCGGCGCGATCCTCTTCGACGAGAAGATCGGCGGCACCGTCCACCTCGCGATCGGCCGCTGCTATCCCGAGACGGGCGGCGTCAACGAGAGCGCCGTGCACTGGGACATGATCTGCGACCTGCGCGCGGGCGGGCGGCTGAGCGCGGACGGCGAGGTCGTGCAGGAGGACGGAGTCTTCGCGACCGCCTGATACGCCGGAAAGCCACATGATGGGCAGCGGACATTCGCTCTGCAGCCCGGGTTCGGACGCTTTACGGTCGGTGAGCGAGGCGCTCGGCGGGGGATGTGCGGGCGCGGGTCTTCAGCGGTCCCTGACGGGCCTGGAGGAGGATCGGTTGCTGCTGTTCGGGAAGCGCCGGCGGGCCGGCCTGACGTGCATCACCGCCGCGCCGCCGGTGAGCGCAAGTCTGGGCGCGCTCCCGCGTTACCTTGAGGAAGTGAAGCACCGCTTTCTGACCCTGGCGCTCGGCCTCGCCATGCTCTGCGCCGGGCCGGCGCCCGCTTCGGCGGAGCCGGGGGACCTCGATCCGAGCTTCTCCTCGGACGGCCTCGTGGCGGCGCTGGGCGGCGACGGCTTCGTCCCGCGCGCCGTCGCGGTCCAGGGCGACGGCAAGATCGTGGTGGCCGGCTACTCGTGCGCGCCGACCGAGGCGGCTGACGGGACGTGCCGGCGCAGCGGCGCCTCGAGCTTCCGGATGACGCGCTACACCGCCGACGGCGGCCTCGACACCGAGTTCGGCTCGAGCGGCGTGGTGACCACCGCGGTCGGCACGACGCGCTCGCAGGCCTTCGACGTCCTGCTCCAGCCCGACGGGCGGATCGTCCTCGCGGGCGTGGCGCGCGACGGCGGCGGCCGGGACGGCTTCGCGCTCGTCCGCTACGACGCGGCGGGCGCCGTCGACCGCTCCTTCGGCGAGCGCGGCACCATGATCACCCCGGTGGGCAGCGGCTTCGCGGGGATCGCCGACGTCACGGAGGCCGGCGGCGGCGCACTGCTGGCGGCCGGCGTGGCCAACGACGCGCAGGGCGCCACGCGCTTCGCGCTCGCGCGCTACCGCCCCGACGGCACGCTCGACGGAGGCTTCGGCCCCGGCGGCGGCGGCACGACGCTCGGCGCCCCGGCGCCCTACGGCTCGGCGCTCGCCGTGACGCTGAGCCCGAGCGGCCAGCCGCTGGCGGCGGGGATCAGCGGCGCGTCGGCAGAGCCTGCCGCCGCGCGGTTCGGCTTCCTGCGCACCCGCGCGGACGGCACGCCCGACCGAGGCTTCGGCCAGGACGGCGGCCTGCTCGTGCCCGCGGGCTCCGGCACGTCGTTCGCGAACGCGGTCACCACCCTCCAGGACGGCCGCGCCGTCGCGGCCGGCTCGGCGATGGAGGACGCGTCCCGCCAGGTCATGGCCTTCGTGCAGGTCACGCCCGACGGCCGTCTGGACTCGACGTTCGACGGCGACGGCTCCTCGCTCGTGCGGGTGGGCGACGGCGCGCTGGCCTCCGACGTGGTGCGCGACCGCGAGGGGCGGCTGGTGGCGATCGGCCAGTCGGCGTCGGGCGGGCAGGACTGGCGCTTCGCGCTCGCCCGGCTCACCGCCGACGGGATCCTCGACCGCGGCTTCGGCACCGGGGGCGTGACGGTGACGTCGTTCCCCGGCAC
Source organism: Solirubrobacteraceae bacterium (assembly GCA_030447005.1). The sequence continues at coordinate 1,804 of JAUJME010000367.1, forward strand.
CACCGCCGCGCGCGCGACGGCGGGGGCGGTGACCCCCGACGGGCGGCTGGTGGCGGCGGGCATCGCCTGCGTCGGCGGCTCGGGCGCCCAGTGCACGAACGGCTCGCCGCGGCTGGCGCTCGCCCGCTACCTCGGCGGGACCGTCGCCGCCCCTCCGCCCCCGCCGGCCGGCGGCGTACTCGGCGTCCAGTCCGCCCCGTTCGCCGCGCTCGCCTTCCCCGCGGGCAAGCTCGGGCCGGCGTTCACCATCCGCATCCGCGTCGAGTGCCTCCAGCGGGCCGACTGCAACGGGCGCCTCGAGGTCCGCACCCGCGATCCGTACCGCCTCGCCCCTCGCGGCGGGCGCAGCCGCGGCACGCGGCGGGTGACGATCGCGCGCGCGCCCATCCGGGTGCCCGCGGGCTCGAGCCGGGTGGTGCGGCTGCGCATCCAGCGCACGGGCCGCGCACTCGTCCGCCGGCTCGGCCGCGTGCCCGTCCGGGTGACGGTGCAGGAGCGCGCGCCACGCGGCGTGCGCCGCGACGTCGTGCGCGACGCCACGCTCACCGGCCGTTGACCTGACCCGGCCGCGCCAGTCAGTAGCTTTGCGGCCTTGCGCCGCACGAAGATCGTCGCCACGATCGGCCCGGCCTCCCGCGATCCCGAGATCCTGGTCCGGATGGTCGCGGCGGGCATGGACGTCGCGCGGCTGAACTTCTCCCACGGGAACGCCGACGAGCACGCCGAGAC
>JAUJME010000049.1 GCA_030447005.1 Solirubrobacteraceae bacterium
AGCTTGAGCGCCGCCTGCTCCACCCGCTCGGCGAAGTCGAGCTCGTTGAAGGTGAAGCGCAGTTCGCCGTACTCGAGCACGTAGTCCGCGCCCGACGAGTAGTTTCCGCGTCGAGTTGAGTCCATGAGGTGGAGGGCCCTGCCTGCCGGGCGTCGGCATCTTAGGCGCAAATCCTCCGCGGCCTCCTCCCCTGAAACGAAACTGTCAGGCGGAGGCGAGCCCGTCGCGCAGATCGAAGGCCCGCAGGGCGTCCGGCCCGGCGTCGGGCGCGTCGAAGAAGCGCCGGTTGACGCAGCCGCGGCCCTCGGCGGCGGTCCGGTCGTAGGCCTGCTCGACCTCGAAGGCGCAGCGGCGCAGCGGCGCCCGGGCGAGCGTCACCGCCCCGTAGCCCGCCCGCGTGCGCTCGGCGGCCTCGAACATCTCGACGTCGATCTCGGCCTCGAAGACCTTCTGGAGGCAGCCGAGGTAGCGCTTGCCCGAGAGCGGGTCGTCGTACTGGTAGAGGAAGGCGCAGCCCGCCGCAGCGCAGGTCGCCGGGCGGATGACGCGGTCGCAGAACGTCGAGCACTCGCGGCACTCGTTGCCCTGGGTGCGTCGCGTCATGCGCGCCATCGCGGAAGCCTACCGGCGGCGAACCATCACCACCACTCGCCGTCGAGCCGCGAGACGACCGCCGCCGGCGTGCCGTAGACGGCGAGCACCGCGGGGTCGCGGGAGTGGACGACGTGACGCTCGCCGAAGCCCACCGACGAGCGCCGCCGGCGCAGCGGCTCGTGGAGGTGGGGCTCGACCCGGCCGGAGACGAGCGCCGCGCCCCGCGCCGACGCGTCGGCGAGCAGGTCGCCCAGCACCGCCTCGGCGTGGCGCGGCGTGGTCAGCACCTGCATCACGCGGGCCGTCCCGGCCGGGCGCAGGACGTAGGCGTACCAGCCGAGGGGCCGCCGCCCCTGGCGGACGAGCTGCGTCACGAGCTCGCCCGGCACGCCCCGCAGGCGCTCGAACACCCAGCCCAGGTAGGCCTCGTCGTAGTCGGCGCGCAGCCGCAGCCCCTTGGCGACCGCCGGCATCTCGGCGAGGGCGAGCGCGGGGGTCAGCGGCTCGCGGCCGACCGCCGGGTCGGGGACGGGGCGCAGGCCCGGGAGGAACCGCGCCGCCGCCTGCAGGGGGATGCCCGGCACCGCCAGGTCGGTGGTGTCGGGCCGCACACCGCGGGCCCACTGGCGCGCGAGGCGGGCGGCCAGGCGGCCGGGGCGCAGGATCTGCATCCACTCGAGCGAGCGCGCGGTGTCGACGGTGCCGCCGAAGGTCGTCCACACGCGGGCGACGACGTCCATGGCGGTGTCGGAGATCGCCAGGTCCTGCGGCCCCTGGAGGGCACGGCCGAGCAGGAGCGCGCCGGCCGCCCCGCCGCGGTGACGCTCGTCGACGACGAGGTGCGAGCAGCAGATCGCGCGCAGCGCCCGGTCCTCGAAGCGCACCCGCCGCCCGTGCACGGCCAGGAAGCCGACGATCCGGTCCTCCTCGACCGCCACGAGCGGGCCGCTGTCGGGGTCGGCCCACGGGCTGCCGAGCACGGCGTCGCGCAGGAAGTCCTCCGCGGCGTGCCGGGCGCCGTGCCGGGTGGCGGGGAAGGCGCCGTCGAACAGGCCGTGCACGGCGGGCAGGTCGGTAGGCTCGAGACGGCGGATGAGGCTCAAGGCGCAAAGAGGGCCGGCGTGACGGCGGCGGAAGGCGCACGCTATCCGAGCGACGACGCCCGGCAGTCGCTCTCGCTGGACCTCGGGGCCACCGCCGACCACCTCGCGGGCCAGATCGCCGACGCGGTGCGCGGGCTGGGGCGGCGGGGCGCCGTCGTCGCGGTGTCGGGCGGGATCGACTCGGGCGTGGTCGCCGGCCTGGCCGTCCGGGCGCTCGGCCCGAGGCGCGTGATGCTGCTCCGCCTGCCCGAGCGCGACATCGGCACGGGCGCGTCGGACCTCGGCCTCGAGCTCGCCGAGGCGCTCGGCGCCCCGACCGAGGAGGAGTCGATCACCGCGGCGCTCGACGGCCTGGGCTGCTACCGGCGCCGCGACGCGGCGATCCGCGCCGTCTTCCCCGACTACGAGCCCGACTGGCGCCACAAGCTCGTCCGCTCCCCGCCCGGCGGGGTGATCGTCTTCTCCCTCGTCGTCGAGCGCCCCGACGGCAGCCAGGAGCGCCGGCGGATGCCGCCCGAGGCCTACCGGGCGCTGCTCGCCGCCACCAACCTCAAGCAGCGGGTCCGCAAGGTGCTCGAGTACACCTGGGCCGACCAGCTCGGCTACGCGGTGCTCGGGACGCCGAACCTGCTCGAGTACGACCAGGGCTTCTTCGTCAAGGGCGGCGACGGGCTCGCCGACGTGAAGCCGATCGCCGGCCTCTACAAGTCGCAGGTCTACGCGCTCGCGCCGCTGCTCGGCGTCCCGCCGTCGATCGCCACCCGCGCCCCGACGACGGAGACCTTCTCGCTCCCGCAGTCCCAGGAGGAGTTCTACTTCGGCCATCCGCACGAGCGGATGGACCTCCTGGTGTGGGGGGAGCGCAACGGCGTGGCGCCCGCCGCGCTCGCGCCGCAGGTCGACATCGGCGCCGCCGAGGTCGAGGCGGCCTACGCGGAGATCGAGCGCCGCCGCACGGCGACCGCCTACCTGCACGCCCCGGCCGTCATGGTGCGCCCCGGCGCCAGCTAGATGTGCGGCATCGCCGGGATCGTGCGGGCCGCGGTCGGGGCGCCCGTCGAGGAGGACGCCCTGCGCCGGATGGCCCGAGCGCTGCGCCACCGGGGCCCTGACGGCTACGGCCTGGCGCTCGACCACGGCGCCGGGCTCGTCTCCACCCGGCTGGCGATCGTCGACCCCGACGGCGGCTGGCAGCCGATGCGCGGCGACGGCGGGAGCGTGCTCGCCTACAACGGCGAGGTCTTCAACCACCCCGAGCTGCGCAGCGAGCTGACCGCCGAGGGGTGGAAGGCCGCCACCACCTGCGACACGGAGGTCGCGCTCGCGCTGCTCGAACGCCGTGGCCCGGCGGCGCTGCGCGAGCTCGACGGCCAGTTCGCGATCGCGTGGTGGGAGCCGGGTCCCCGCCGCCTCACGCTCGCGCGCGACGCGTGGGGGATCCACCCGCTCCACGTCGCCGAGCTGCCGGGCGGCGGCCTGGCCTTCGCGTCGGAGGCCAAGGCGCTCTTCGCCTCGGGCGAGGTGAGCGCCGCGCCCGACCCGGCCGGCCTCGCCGACGCCTTCGCGCTCTGGGGGCCGCAGCCGCCGCGCTCGGCGTTCCGCGGCGTCCGCCAGCTCGCTCCGGGCGAGCTGCTCGTGTGGGAGGACGGCGCCGTGCGCTCGGAGCGCTGGGCGGCGGACGCCACGGCGCTCGCGGGCGCGGGCGGGGAGAGCGACCCGGGCGAGGACCTCGAGGCGCTGCTGCGGGCCAGCGTGCGCCGGCGGCTGCGCGCCGACGTCCCGGTCGGTGCCTACCTCTCCGGCGGACTGGACTCGAGCCTGATCTGCGCGCTCGCCCAGCAGGAGTCCGGCCACCCGCTGCACACGTTCTCGGTCGCGTTCACCGACCCGCGCTACGACGAGCGCGCCTACCAGGAGCAGGTCGCGGGCGCGCTCGGGACGGTCCACCACGTCGTCGACGTCGGCGCGCGCGACATCGCCGACGCGTTCGGTGAGGTCGTCCGCCACGCGGAGACGCCGCTCGTGCGCACCGCCCCCGTCCCGCTCTGGCTGCTGGCCCGCGCCACCCGCGAGCACGGCATCACCGTGGTGGCGACCGGGGAGGGCGCCGACGAGCTCTTCTGGGGCTATGACCTGCTCAAGGAGGTGGCGCTGCGCGAGCTTCACGCCACGGACCCCGAGCAGGCGCTCGCCCTCGTCGACGCGCTCTACCCCTACCTCGAGGGCTCGGCGCCGCGCGGCGACGCGTGGCGCCACGTCCTGCTCCGGCCGCCCGCCCCCGGCGACGCGCTCGCCTCCCACCGCACCCGCGCCGCGGCGGCCGGGGCGATCCGCGGCCTGCTCGACCCGGGCCTCGCCGCCGAGCTCGACGCCGACGCCGCGCTCGACCGTGTCCTCGAGCACCTGCCGGCCGGCTTCGCCGCCTGGGGCCCGCTCGAGCGGGCCGCCCACCTCGACCTCGTCACCCTGCTCCCCGGCTACCTGCTCGCCGCCCAGGGCGACCGCGTGGCGCTCGCCCACGGGGTGGAGGCGCGCTTTCCGTTCCTCGACGAGCGGGTCGCCGCCCACGCCCGCGGGCTGCCCGCCGCCCGCAAGCTCGACGGCCTGCGCGACAAGGTCGCCCTCCGCGAGCTCGCCCACCGGCTGCTGCCCGCGGTGATCGCCGAGCGGCCCAAGCTGCCCTACCGCGCCCCCGACGTCGCGCCCTTCGCGGGGCCCGGCGTCCCGGCGTGGGTCGCCGAGCTGCTCTCCGAGGCCGCGCTCGCCGAGGTCGGCCTGTTCGATTCCCGGCGGGTCGCTACCCTCGTCCGCCGCATCACGGAGGGCCGGGCGCGCGGCGTGCGGGAGGGCATGGCGCTCGTGGCGGTCCTCTCCACCCAGCTCTGGCACCACGAGCTCGTCGAGCGACCGGGGCCCGAGCCGATCGAGACGACCGAGCCGCGCGTGCGGATCGACCTGACCACCGGACCGCTCAAGGAGGCGGCATGACCGAGACGACGGCCGTCCGCCCCGAGATCCGGGCGTTCATCGAGGACGAGTTCCTCTACCTCAAGCCCGACCTCGAGCTGGCCGACGGCGACCAGCTCCTCGCCCTCGGGGTGATCGACTCGCTCGGCTTCGTCGAGCTGGTCGAGGAGGTCCAGAGCCGCTATGACCTGCGGGTCCCCGACACGGAGATCACCGTCGAGAACTTCGGCTCGATCGACGCCATCGCGGCCTACGTCGAGCGCAAGCGGGCGTAGTCGACCTTCCCGGCGCTCGTGACCGGGAGCTCCGCGATCACCCGGACGTCGAAGGAGCGCGGCGGCAGGCGGAAGCGGCCGGCGAGCGCCGCCCGGACGGCCTGCGGGTCCTCGCCCTCCTCGACGAAGACGCTGATGGCGCGGTCGTCGCGCTCGACCGCCGCCGCCCGCCGCGGCAGGGCGCGCTCGACGTCGTCGAGGCTCACCCGCAGGCCGAGCAGCTTGGCGAAGCGCGCGAGCCGCCCGGTGACGTACAGGAAGCCCTCGTCGTCGCGCCGGCCGAGGTCGCCCGTGCGAAGCACGCCGCCCAGCTCGTCGCCCAGCGCGAGGTGCGCGCGCTCGGTGGCGTAGCCGAGCATCACGTTGGGGCCGGTGTAGACCAGCTCGCCGCCGGCCTCCCCGTCGACCTCGAGCCGCCCGCCGGGGATGGCGATCCCGATCGAGTCGGGCCGGCGGTCGAGCTCCTCCGGCGGCAGGTAGGCCATCCGCGCGGTCGCCTCCGTCTGGCCGTACATCACGAAGAACCGCCCCGACCGCGCCCGCATCGTGGCGCCGAGCGCGCGCGCGACCTCCGGCTCGAGCCGCCCGCCGGCCTGCGTGAGCGTGCGCAGGGCGGGCAGCGAGCGCGCCTCCCAGCCCGCCGCGCGCAGCACGCGGTAGGAGTGCGGGACGCCGGCGAAGGAGGTGACCGCATGGCGCTCGGCCGCCGCCCAGAACGCCGGGTCGAGCAGCCCGGCTCCGGGCAGCACGACCGCGCCGCCCGCCAGCAGGTGGCTGTTGAGGACGGAGAGGCCGTAGGAGTAGTGCAGCGGCAGCGAGGCGATCGCCCGCTCGCCCGGGCCGAGATCGAGGTACTCGGCGATCGAGCGGGCGTTGGCGGCCATCGCGCCGGCCGACAGGCGGACGAGCTTGGGCGAGCCCGTCGTGCCCGACGTCGCCAGCAGGACGGCGAGATCGGGGTGGGGCGCCGGCCCGCCGGGCACGTCGCGCTCGGCGACCTCGCCGGCCGGACCGAGGACGAAGCGGGGGGCGTAGCGGCGCTCGAGCTCGGCCGCGGCCTCGGGCGCCATGCCGTCGTCGGCGAGGATCACCGCGTGGCCGGCGGCGAGCGCGCCCAGGTAGGCGACGACCGTCTGCGGCGTGAGCGCGGCGCGGCAGAGGACCACCGACCGCTCCCCGGCCAGCCGCGCGCCCAGCGCCTCGGCCTCCTGGGCGAGCGCGGCGTGGCTCCACTCCCGGCCGCTCGCGGCGTCGACGAGCGCGAGGATCTCGCGGGCCGGGTGCAGCAGCGCGCGCATTGGCGCGGAGTATGTGCGAAGCAGGCGCGTTAACACTTCCGACTTCCTGTCGATGACCGGGGGTATGGCGCGTCAACGCGATCGACGAAGGCTGCCCACCGGCGCCAGCCGCGTGGCCGGCGCGGTCTTCGCCGATCCGGCGCTGCGCTTCGCGCTGCCGGTGATCGCGGCGGGCGCGCTCGTCCTCGCCGAGTTCGCGCTCTCGGGCCGCTTCGCACCGCTCGCCCACCCGACGCTCGGCCTCGTCGTCCTCGGAGCCCTGGCGATGACGACCGAGCAGGTCTCCCTGCGGGTCCCGCGGCGCCGCGACGACTCGCGGCTGAGCGCCTCGAGCATGTTCGCCTTCGTGGTCCTCCTGCTCTTCGGCGCGGGGCCCGCCGTCTTCGTCTTCTGCGCCGGCGTGCTGCTCGACGACCTGCGCCGCCGCGCGCCGCTGGTCAAGCTCGCCTTCAACCAGGCGCAGTACGCGATCGCGATGGCGGGCGCCGCGCTCGTCCTCGACGCGCTGACCGCCCTGCCGGCCGCGGCGGGCACCGCGCCGCTCGCCGTCGCCGACACCCCCGGGGTGGCGCTCGCCGCGCTCACCCTCGTGGCCGTCAACCACCTCCTGTCGGGCACGGTCTGCGCCCTGGCGTCGGGGATGCCGCTCCGCGACCACCTGCTCGGGGCGCAGGGCACCATGTTCGTCATCGACGCGGCCCAGCTGGCCTTCGCCCCGATCGTCGCGGTGATCGTCGACTACAGCCTCGGGCTCGTCCCGCTGCTCGGCCTGCCGTTCGTCGCGCTGATGCTCAGCGCCCGCGAGGCCGATCGCCGCCAGCACGACGCGATGCACGACGCGCTCACCGGGCTGCCGAACCGCACGCGGTTCGCCGAGTCGGTGGAGGCGGCCCTGACGCGGTCGCGGCACACGGGCGCCGGGGTGACCGTCCTGCTGCTCGACCTCGACGGCTTCAAGGAGATCAACGACGCGCTCGGCCACGGCCAGGGGGACGCGGTGCTGCGCTCCGTCGCCGCGCGGCTGCGCTCCGTCGTGCGCACCGAGGACCTCGTCGCCCGCCTCGGCGGCGACGAGTTCGCGGTCCTCGCCTGCGACCTCGACCGCTCCGACGAGCCCGACGCGCTCGCCCGGCGGGTGCGCGCGCGGCTCGAGGAGCCGCTCGTCGTCGCCGGGCTGCGGCTCGCGGCGGGCGCGAGCGTCGGGATCGCCGTCGCCCGCGAGGGCGAGAGCGCCGAGGAGCTCGTGCGCCGCGCCGACGTCGCGATGTACCTCGCCAAGGAGGACGGCATCGGCATCGCCGCCTACGACGCGCGCCGCGACCCCCACGGCCCCGAGCGCCTCGAGCTGATGACGGAGCTGCGCGAGGGGATCGCCCGCGGCGAGCTCGTCGTCCACTACCAGCCCAAGCTCAACCTCAACACGCGGCTCGTCGGCGGCGTCGAGGCCCTCGTGCGCTGGGAGCACCCGCGCAAGGGGCTGCTCCAGCCGGCCGCCTTCGTCGAGCTCGCCGAGACGACCGACCTGATGGGCCAGTTGACCATGAGCGTCCTCACCAAGGCGCTCACCCAGATCGCCGAGTGGCGCCGGCTCGGCCACGAGCTCTCCGTCGCGGTCAACGTGCCGGCCCAGACGCTGCTCGACCGCGAGCTGCCCGCCACGATCGACCGGCTGATGGCCGAGCTCGGCCTGGAGGCCAGCTGCCTGCGCCTGGAGATGACCGAGGGCACGCTGGTCCGCGACCCCGTGCGCTCGGCGGAGGTCCTCGAGGAGCTCGCGTCGGCGGGCGTCAAGGTCTCGATCGACGACTTCGGGACGGGCTACTCCTCCTTCGCCCTCCTCCAGCGCCTGCCCGTCCACGAGATCAAGATCGACCGCTCCTTCGTCCGCCACATGGCCGAGCGGGCCAACGACGCGGCGATCGTCCACTCGACGGTCCAGCTCGGCCAGACGCTCGGGCTCACCGTGGTCGCCGAGGGCGTCGAGGACGAGGCCTCGCTCGAGCAGCTCGCGGAGATCGGCTGCGACGCCGCGCAGGGCTTCTTCATCAGCCGCCCGGTCCCCGCCGACGCGCTGACCGCGTGGCTCGACGACCGCGCGAGCGAGGAGCGCTCGGCGCTCGCGCACGACTGAGCCGGGCGCCCGGCTCGCGGGTAGGGACTCGGGCGGATGCCGGGGCCGACGATCTTCATCCGCGCCGGGGCGCTCGACCGGGCGCTCTTCGCCCGCGTGGCCCGCGCGCACACGCCCGGCCTCGACCGGGTGCTGCCGCGGCTCTCGCGGGCGGCCGATCACGCGCTGCTGTGGCACGCGAGCGCCCTCTTGCTCGCGGCGGTGGGCGGGCCCGGCGGCCGGCGCGCGGCGGCGCGCGGCTTCGGCTCGCTGACCGTCACCTCGGCGGTGGTCAACCTGGTCTTCAAGCGGGCGGTGCGCCGGCCGCGGCCGCGGCTGCGCGGCGTGCCGCGCTCGCGCCGGCTGGCGGTCCAGCCGCTGACCACCTCCTTCCCGTCCGGCCACGCGGCGAGCGCCGCGGCGTTCGCGGTGGCGGTGGGCTCCGAGCGGCGGGCGCTGGCGCCGGCGCTCGCAGTGGTGGGGGCGGGGGTCGCCTACTCGCGGATCTACGTCGGCGTCCACTACCCGGGCGACGTCGTCGTGGGGGCGGCGGGGGGCGCGGCGGTGGCGGCGGCGTCGGGGCGGGTGGGGCGAAGTTCTGCGGCCGTGACCTAGGAGCGGGCATGAACGATGACCCCGCCGCCATCCTGGTCGTGGAGGACGACCCCGCGGTCCGCACCTTCCTGGCCGACAACCTGACCGCCGACGGCTACGAGCTCCACGTCGCCGAGACGGTCCGCGACGCCGTGCGCGTCCTCGAGTACAAGCAGCCGGACCTCGCGATCCTCGACCTCGGGCTGCCCGACGGCTCGGGGCTCGACCTCCTGCGGCGGGTGCGCGAGGCGGAGCCGAGCGCTTCGCGGATCGACTCGGGCCTGCCCGTGCTGCTGCTGACGGGGCGGGCGGGCGAGGTCGACCGCGTCCGCGGATTCGAGCGCGGGGCCGACGACTTCATGGCCAAGCCGTTCTCCTACGGCGAGCTGC
>JAUJME010000368.1 GCA_030447005.1 Solirubrobacteraceae bacterium
GCCGCCGCGCTGGCGGGGTACTACGTCGCCCACGCGATCGTCGCCTAGACGCCGTGGAGCCGGTAGGCAGGCGGCGCTTCGGCGCGCTCGATCCGCCAGCCCGTCAGCCGGGCGCCGACGTAGACCGCGACGATCCCGATGACCGCGCCGGCGAGGTCGTCGACGACGTAGTGCCAGCCGAAGTAGATCGTCGCCAGGACGGTCAGGCCGAGGAACACCCACATGCCGATCCGCAGCGGCCGCGCGACCCGCAGGAGCTGGGCCATGAGCGCGCCCGTGAAGACGATGGCCACGTGGAGCGAGGCGAACGCGGCGATGGACTGCAGCTCCCCGCTGCCCGTGGGGCTGCGCAGGAACGCCTGGCGCTCCTCGAGCAGGAGCCGCTGAAGGGCCGACGCGCCCGTGTCGGGCAGCGCCGCGAAGACCTCGGGCGCCGCGTAGACGGGCCCCATCGACGGGATGAGGAAGTAGCTCAGGGCGCCCAGCACCCAGTTGAGGCTCAGCGCGCTCACCCACCACAGCCCGGTCGCGGTGTCCGTCGACCACACGAGCGCGTAGCCGAGGGAGATCGGCACGAAGGTGAGGAACAGCAGGTAGACCGCCGAGAGCAGATGGGCGGCGATCCCCGTGCCGAGGATCCCGTGCAGGAACGTCGCCGGGTCCTGTCCGAACGCCACGCGCTCGAACTCAAGGAGTTGTGCGTCGAAGAGCTCGGGGCGGGCCAGGGGCAGGTAGCTCTTGACGTTGCGGTAGCAGAGATAGGTGACGTAGAAGGCGAGGATCGAGCCGAGCACGACGCCGATCCGGCGCCACGACCACCGCTCGCGGGCGATCGCCTCGATCCGCTCCCGGAGCGGCCGCGAGGTCGCTCGCGCGTCGCGCACCGCGCGCGGGACGACGTCGAGCGCCCAGAAGCCGAGGATGATCCCGACGAGGATGAACAGCCGGCCGCCGACGATCCCGTCCGGGTCGCGGAGGCCGATGCCGTACCGGCCGCCCGCGGTCAGGGTCAGGATCAGCATCGCCGCCGCGATGGCCGGCGCGACGGCGTAGGCGCGGCGGACCGCCGGGGTGCGGGCGTCGGCGGTCCGGCCGCGCGAAGCGGGCCGCTCCGGCGAAGGCGGGGCGCTGAGCGGCGGATCGATCACCCGGCGAGCGACGAGCATCGCGGCAGCATAGGGCGACCCCCGGGCGCGAACCCCGAAAAACAACACGCCTTAAGGAACGATCGGGTAACGGACGGTCATGGCGGGGACACGGGCAGCAGGCAGCGCCTTCGGCTGGGCGTTTACGGCGTCATCGAGGAGCCTGGCCGGCGACGTGCTGCGGCTCTCGCCGCTGCTGCTCGGCTACCTCCTCTTCGCCGCCATCGCGCAGCCCGAGCCGCTGCCCGTCCGCGACGAGTTCGACCTCCTCGCCGCTGCGCACCGGATCCTCGAGGGGACCCTCACCGATCCGGAGACCCGCAACCCGCGGGCGTTCCTCTGGCACGGCCCCGGCCTCCCGGCGCTGCTCGCCCCGCTCGTCGCCCTCGGCCTCCCGCTCGAGGCCATCCGCTTCACCGGCCCGCTCCTGCTCGGCGTCGCCACGCTGCTCTTCCACCGGCTGCTGCGCGAGCGGCTCGCCCCGCGGCCGGCGCTGCTGTGGACCTACGCCTTCGGGCTCTACGCGCCGTTCTACGCCGTTCTGCGCGCCATCCACAAGGAGCCGCTCTCCGTCCTGCTCATCGTGGCGGCCATGCTCGCCACGGCATCGGGCCTGCGCACCGGGCGCCGGCGCGACCTCGTCGGCGCCGGCGCGGCGCTCGGCGGGCTCGCGCTCGTGCGCCTGGAGTTCGGGTGGGTCCTCGTCGCCCTGCTCGCGGCGGCGGCCGCCGGGCTGCTGTTCGCGCGCTCGCGGCCGGCCGCGCGCCGGCTGGTCGTCGTCGCGGCGACCGGCGTCGCCCTCTGCGTCCCGTGGCTGGCCCACACCTCACAGCTCACCGGCCGGCCGCTGTACTGGGGGAGCTCGTCAGGGCTCTCGCTCTACTGGATGTCGCCCACGGGCCACGGCGAGAACGGGCAGTGGCACGGGCCCTTCAGCGTCCGCCGCACGCCCGGGCTCGCCCCCTACCGGCCGCTGTTCGACCGCGTGGGCCGCCTTTCGCCGCTCGAGCAGGACGACGAGTTCCGCCGCCTGGCGGTCGAGAACATCCGCCGCGAGCCGCTGCTCTACGCGCGCAACGTCGCGGCCAACGCGAGCCGGCTCTTCTTCTTCGCGCCGATGAACACGCCACGCTCGCCCGTGGCCATCGCCGGCTGCGTGATCTTCAACGGCGCGCTGCTGATCGGGGTCGCGTGGGCGCTGCTGGTGATGTGGCGGCGGAGGGCCTGGCCGCCGGAGGCCGCCGCCTTCGGCGTGTTCGGCGCGCTGGCGATCGGCGTCCACCTGTTCGCCTCGGCGCAGCCGCGGCTGCTGACGCCCGTCGTCCCGGTCCTCCTGTGGTTCGTGGCCACCGCCTGGTCGGGGCGGCGCGCCGAGCGGCG
>JAUJME010000369.1 GCA_030447005.1 Solirubrobacteraceae bacterium
CGCCCGGCCGCCGGCCTCCTTGACCGCGGCGGCGGCGGCGAGCTTGCGCCGCGCGAGCTCCCCGCCCGACCGCTTGGCCGCGGCCAGGGGCTCAGGATCGTGAGAGGTCGACACGTCAGAGAACCTACGGGCCGGACCGGCGGCAACCGCGCACGGCACAATTGGGGCATGTCCGGGGTCGACCAGGCCGCGCTTCTCGTCGTCGACTTCCAGCGCGCGTTCGAGGACGCCCGCTACTGGGGGCCGCGCAACAACCCGGGCTGCGAGGCCAACGTCGCGGCGCTCGTCGCGCAGTGGCAGGCCACCGGGCGCCCGCTCGTGCTCGTCCGCCACGACTCGACCACGCCCGGCTCGCCGCTCGCGCCCGGGGCGCCCGGCAACGCGCTGCGCCCGGAGCTCGACGGCGCCGAGCCCGACCTCCTGGTGGCCAAGCAGACCAACTCGGCGTTCTACGGCGACCCGGACCTCCAGGGATGGCTCGACGGCCGCGGCATCCGCACCGTCGTCCTCTGCGGGATCCAGACGAACCACTGCGTCGAGACGACCGCCCGGATGGCGGGCAACCTGGGCTATGACGTGCGCTTCGTCCTCGACGCCACGCACACCTTCGACCGCACGGGGCCCGACGGCACGACGCTCACCGCCGACGAGCTGGCGCGGGCGACCGCCACCAGCCTGCACGGGGAGTTCGCCACGGTGGTCACCACCGCGGAGGTCATCGGCGAACCGTTCGCAGATTGACCCTTGAGTCCGGGCCCGGCGCGCCCGATAGCAAGGGCATGAGCGCACAGACGGTCGACCGGGACGCCCTCTCCGCCCTCCTCGCCGACGCCCAGGGCGTCGCCGAGCCGCCGGAGGCGCCGGAGGTCCGGCCGATGGACTTCCGCCGCCCGCGCCAGTTCTCCAGCGACGTCCAGCGCCGCCTGCGCCGCGGCCTCGACACCTTCTGCCGCACCGCCTCGAGTCGCCTCTCGAGCGAGCTGCGCGCCCCCGCCGACCTCGAGGTGACCTTCGTCGAGGAGCTGACCTGGTCCGACGCGCACGAGCAGATCTCGGCGAGCGCGCTCACCGCGGTCCTCGCCGCCGACCCGATCAACACGCGGCTGCTGCTCGCGGCCGAGCAGCCCCTCCTGCTCACGGCGATCGAGCGGATGCTCGGCGGCTCGGCGACCGGCCCGCTGCCCGTGCGCCGGCTCACCGACATCGACGCGATGCTCGCCGGCCAGCTCTTCGAGGCGATCGTCGACCAGCTCTCCGTCGTCTGGGACGAGCTCATGGGCGTCACCCTGTCGGTCGCCGCGCTCATCACCCCGCAGCAGAGCGCCCAGCTCGCGCCCACGAGTGAGCCCACGCTCGCGCTCACCATCGAGGTGACGCTCGAGGGGGCCCGCCATCCGCTGCGCCTGCTCACGCCGCTGCGCGCCGTGTCGCCCGTCATGGAGCGGCTCACCCGGGTGGAGGGCTACGACGCGGCGGTCGACACGGAGTCCGCCGACGCGATGGACCGCCGCATCCGCCAGGTCGACATGGAGGTCCGGGCGGAGATCGGCGCGATCGACGTGCCGATCGCCGACGTGCTCGCCCTCCGGTCCGGCGACCTCGTCGTCATGGGCGGGCCGGCGAGCGCCGGGATCGCCCTCTACGTCGACGGCACGCCGGTCGAGCGCGGCCGGCCGGGGCGCTCGGGGCAGCGCCGCGCCGTCCAGGTCCTCGCTCCGGGCCAGTCCGCGACGTGACAGCCCTCGCCGCCGCCGCCGCGGCCGCCGTCGCGGCGGCCGTCGCCGTCGACGAGCTCGCGGCCGTCGCCGCGGCGCACGCCGATCCGGCGCTCGCCGGCGACCTGGCGGCCGCGCTCAGCGAGCCGGGGGAGGGCGCCCTGGCCGCCGTCGCCGCCCGCGCCGACGGCTCGCCCGGCGCCGCCGTCTTCCTGCTCTCGCACGAGGGCGCCCACCGCCTCGCCGCGGTGATGATGGGCGCCGCGCCCGGCGCGCCCGTCGCCGAAGGGCCGCTCACCGAGCTCGAGCACGCCGCGGTCGCCGACGCCACCGACCGGCTGCTCGCGGCGGCGGGCGACGCCGCCGGCACGCCGCTGGGCGATTCGCGCCTCGGCCCGGCGGCGGCCGACGCGCTCGCCCAGATGGCCGGCAGCACCGCCCAGGCCACCGCCTGCGACTTCGAAGTCTGCGGCCAGCCCGCCCGGCTGGTGCTCCTCGCCGTCGGCTCGCGCGGCGGCGCGGCGAGCGCCGCGAGCGGACCGCGCGGCGCGCTGGGCGAGTCGCTGAAGTCGACGACGGTCCGCCTGTCGGCGGAGGTGGGGAGGACCCGCCTGCCGGTCGAGCGCCTCGTCGGGGTCCCGCCGGGCACGGTGATCGAGCTCGACCGCGACGCGAGCGACCCGATCGACCTCTACGTCAACGGGCGGCGCTTCGCCCTCGGCCGCCTCGAGCTCACCGACACGGGGGAGTGGGCGGTCCGGGTCGAGCGCGTGCTCGACCCGGACGAGATCTGAGGAGCGCCGGTCAGA
>JAUJME010000370.1 GCA_030447005.1 Solirubrobacteraceae bacterium
ACCTAGCGGGCGTCAGCGCCGGTGAGGCGATGCGCCTGGTGGTTGCCGCCGTCGAGCGCCCCGCCGGCGTACGCGATCTCGCCGTTGGGGGCCATGATGGTGAAGTCGGCCGTGTCGCCACGGCCCGGCTCACCCTGGTCGGTGAACACGTACTCGATCGTGGCGCCGGAGACCCCGTTGAGGGTGCCGGTGCCCTGACCGGTCATCGTGTCGAAGCCGGCAGCGGGGTTGCCCTCGCTATAGGCCGCGTTGTCGGTGCAGAACGGTCCGCTGGTGTGCGCGGTCAGGACGAACTTGTTCCGACCGAACTCCACCTTCAGGTCCGGGAGACGCTCTCCCGGGGCGCACAGCATGTTGCGGAACTCCCACTGGACCTTGCCGTACGGCGCGACGTCGAACTCGTGACCGTGACCGGTCATGCGCCCCGACTTGACGGACTTCTTGCACTTCTTCTTGGCCTGCTTCTGCTTGGACTGCTTCTGCTTGTTGCACTCCTGCTTCTTCGGGTCCCCGGCCTGCGCGGTAGCGGGAACGAGGGCCAGAACAAGGGCGCCCGCCAGGACGGCGAGCTTGGAGCGGTGGGGCATACGGGACTCCTATGGGTAGCGGTGGGGTTGGGGTGGTGGGGGAAGTTGGTGGCTAGCCCGGGCAGGACGCCGTGGTAGGGCACTTGCGCAGCACCCTGACCGTCGGCTCCCGGTTGCGGCCCTTGCGCCAGTTGAGCGAGAACAGGACCGACGCGGCGTTGTTCGAGTAGTCGCTCTCGAGGAGCCGGTTGCCGGGGTTCACGGTGTGGACGAGGACGTAGTTGCGCGAGGGCGCGCCGGTGATGTCGATGTACTGGCCCTCGATCTGCGCCTCGTAGCGGTCGACGTAGCCCGGGGACATCCCGACGAACATCCCGAGCGCGTCGGGCTCGCCCAGGCCGCACTCGTCGCCGTGGCGGGGCGTGGGGTTGTAGCCGGGGATGGTGGCCGCCTCCATGAGCGGGAAGCGGTCGCCGAGGCAGAAGCCGGTCTTGCGGTCCCGGCGCACCGACGGCTTGTCGTTGCCGGGGATGCGCAGCTCGTAGCGCTCGAAGCCGATGTAGTGCCAGTGGCGGTGGTCGGGGTGGATGGCGTAGCTCATCTCCCCGACGCCCCGCAGCAGCCGGACGCCGCCGCCGGCCTGGCGGACGATCTGGTTGACCTGCATGATCGGCGTCTTGGTCGACGGCCGGTGGCCGTGGACGAAGAGCTCGCCCGGCCCGATGTTGGCCGACGCCGACGCGAACCCGAGGCGGAAGACCCGCTTCCCCTTGACGAGCTTGCTCGAGACCTGGAGGCCGGTCGGGGCTACCTGGTCGAGGTCCGGCAGGACGTCGGCGGTGTCGGCCGCGGCGGGCGCGGCGGTGACGGCGAGCGCGATGAGCGCCGCTGCGAAGAGGCTCGAAGTCCGTTTCATGGTTGTACTCCTCCGCAGGGCGTATCCGTTCGCCCTGGAATTCGGATGTAAGCCCTTCATCGGCCCTTCGGGGTGAAAGTTCAGCCATCCGCTCAAGCGGTCAGCGCCGCCACCACGTCGCGCGGCCGGCCGCGTCGAAGCCGAGCCGGCGGTAGAGCGGCTCCCCGGCGGCGGTGGCGGTCAGGGTGACGGTCTTCGCCGGATGGGCGGCCAGGGCCGCCGCCATCAGCGCCCGCGCCACCCCGCGGCCGCGGTGGGCGGGCAGGGTCGCCAGGTAGTAGATCCCGGCCGCGCCGCCGCCGGCGAAGGCGGCCACCGCGCCGGCGGGCTCGCCGCGCCGGCGGGCGAGCCAGAGCGTGAGCCCGTCGAGCCCCAGCAGCGCCGGGTCGAGCAGCCGCCCGGGCGCGACCCGCATCGGGAAGCCCTCGCGGATGACCGCCTCGGCGAGGGCGAACGCCCCCGGCTCCGCGACCCGCACGACCTGCACGCCGCCCGGCGGCGCGGCGGCCGGCCGCGGGTCGCGGGCCATGACCGCCATCGCGTCGGCGACCGCGAAGCCGTGGGGCCCGAGGTCGAGCCCGCCGAACGGGTCCTCGACCAGGATCGCCCCATGGCCGCCCGCGAAGAATCCCTCGAGCGCGGCCGCCGCGGCGGGCGGGTCCGGCCAGGGGCTCAGCGAGAGGACCCGCCGCCGGGTCTCGCCGCCGTCGACCGCCACGAGCTCCGGGCGCTCGAGCACCCGGTGTGAGAGCCGGCCGGCCACCGCGACCGCCATCGCCGCGGCGTTCGCCGCGGCGAGCTCCAGCCGGGGATCGGTCAGAGCGCCTGGCGGATGACCGGCCGCTTGGCCGCACCCGCCTCGTCGAGGCGGCGGACCGGCGTGGTGTAGGGCGCGTTGCGCGCGATCTCGGGGTCCTGCGCCGCCTCGCGGAGGATCTCGGCGATCGCGTCGGCGAAGGCGTCGAGCGTCTCCTTGGTCTCCGTCTCGGTCGGCTCGATGAGCAGCGCCTCGTCGACGAGCAGCGGGAAGTAGACCGTCGGCGGGTGGAAGCCGAAGTCGAGCAGCCGCTTGG
>JAUJME010000371.1 GCA_030447005.1 Solirubrobacteraceae bacterium
CGGAGGCCAAGAAGGTCAAGGTGGGCGACACGGTGACCTGGGTCAACGAGGACGCGGTCGAGCACAACGCGGTCGCGACGGAGGGCGCCGACTTCGAGTCGGAGTTGTTCGGGAAGGGCAAGACCTTCGAGTGGAAGGCCGAGAAGGCCGGCACCGTGAAGTACGTCTGCACCGTCCATCCGGGGATGGACGGCACCCTCACCGTCGAGTAGCTCAGCGGTCGAAGCGCTCGCGCCCGCCGGCGCGCAGCCCGAAGCCGCGCAGGGCGAGCAGCGCCTTCTCGCTCATCGTCCCGGGCCGCGGGAGGATGCCGAGCTGCATCGCGGCGTCGTAGAGGTCGAAGAACGCGCGCACCCGGAGCAGCCGCCCCTCGGCGAGCTCGCAGTAGAAGACGACGTGGACGATCACGAACCGCCCCGTCGCCGCGAGCCCCTCGAGCGGCTCGGTGTGGTTGGCGAGGAGCTTCGCGGGCGCGGCCAGGTGGCGGCCGTCGGTCAGCCGCGGGCCCGTCCGCTGCAGGCGCGCGTCGGGGAAGGCCGCCCAGAGCCGCGCGGCGTGGCCGGCGATCGCCTCGGCTCCCTCGAGGGGCTCGACGGTGAGCGGATCCTCGTAGTGGACGTCCCGGTGGCAGACGGGTTCGAACGCGGCCCGATCGCGCCCGGACCATGCGCGCTCCCAGCCGTCGGCGAGCTCGTCGTGCGTCATCGTGGCGGGCAGGATGACGCACCTCAGCGCCCGGCATCTCGCGCGGGTCCTCCGCCACCGCGACTTCCGCTACCTGTGGCTCGGCCAGACGGCGAGCAACGTCGGCGACCGGCTCGTGGTCGTCGCGCTGGCGCTCTACGTCACCGACCTCACGGGCTCCCCGACCGACCTCGGCCTGGTGCTCGCCGCCCACGCCATCCCGCTCGTCGGCTTCCTGGCGATCGGCGGCGTCTGGGCGGACCGGCTGCCGCGCCACCGGGTGATGGTGGTCTCCGACCTCGTCCGCTGCGCGCTGCACGCGCTGCTCGCGGCGCTGATCTTCACGGGCGCGGTCGAGGTGTGGCACATCGTGGTCATCGAGGCGCTGTTCGGGACCGCCGAGGCGTTCTTCCGCCCGGCCTACACCGGCCTGGTCCCCCAGACCGTGCCCGAGGAGGAGATCCAGGAGGCCAACGCGCTGACCGGCTTCGTCAACAACGTCGCCGAGTTCGTCGGGCCCGCGCTGGCCACCGCGCTGGTGCTCGGCGTGGGCGGCGGCGTGGCCTTCGCGCTCGACGCCGCGACGTTCCTGGTGAGCGCGGTCCTCGTGCTCCGCGTGCGGCCGCGGGCGCGCGGCGCGGCGGTGGTCCGCACGACGGTCCTCACCGAGCTGCGCGAGGGCTTCGCGGCGGTGCGCGCCCGGGCGTGGGTGTGGGTGACGATCGCCGTCTTCAGCTTCGCGCTGCTGGTCGGCCTCGCCCCGCTGTTCGTGCTCGGCCCGGCGGTGGGCGAGGAGCAGTACGACTCGGCCGGGGTCTACGGGATCTGGATGGCGGCGCTCGGCCTGGGAACGGTGGCCGGCTCGGTGCTCGCCATCCGCTGGCGCCCCCTGCACCCGATGCGGCTCGGGATGCTCTTCGTCCTGCTCTGGCCGGTCGCGGGCGTGGCCTTCGCCCTCGGGCAGCCGCTCGGCTTCGTGCTGGCGCTGACCGTGGTGGCGGGCGGCGGGATCGCGCTCTTCGACATCTGGTGGTCGACGGCGCTCGCCGAGCGCGTCGAGCCGCACCTGCTCTCGCGGGTGACCTCCTACGACTGGATGGGCTCGCTCGCGCTGATGCCCGTGGGCTACCTGCTCGCGGGGCCGGTTGCCGAGGCGCTCGGCGCCGTCGAGGTGCTCGCCGGCGGCTCGGTCCTCGCCCTCGCGGCGCTCGCGGTCGGCCTGCTCCCGCGCGAGACGCGGATGCTCGAGCGGCGCGAGGCGGTCGGCGCGGTGGTGGTGTGAGCCTCAGCTACGGCGCCCGCTCCCGAACGTCGAGGGACGTACCGCCGGGGGTGGGTGGATCGACGTTCGCCGCTCCGGCGTGGGCGGCTCCCCCTTCCTCACCGGCCGCAGTTCCGGACCCGGCGGGCGCTACACCCGCACCGGCGCGGGATGCCGGCCCCCGGCCCCCGGCCCTCGACCCCCGTCCTCAGCCGAAGTGCGGCGTGCCCTCCTCGGGCGTCGAGGCCTCCGCGTAGAGGCGCTTCGGGATGCGCCCCGCGTGGCGCGAGAGGCGCCCGGCCTCGACCGCGAGGCGGATCGAGCGCGCCATCGTCACCGGCGACTCGGCGCGCGAGATCGCGGTCGCGCAGAGGACGGCGTCGCAGCCGATCTCCATCGCCAGCGTCGCGTCGGTCGCCGTCCCGATCCCCGCGTCGAGGACGACCGGCACCTTCGCGCGCTCGACGATCAGCCGCAGGTTGTACGGGTTGAGGATCCCCTGGCCCGAGCCGATCGGCGAGCCGAGCGGCATGACCGCCGCGCAGCCGACGTCCTCGAGCCG
>JAUJME010000372.1 GCA_030447005.1 Solirubrobacteraceae bacterium
TCCAACATCGATCGGATAGTTTCCGGCGAGCGGGTGGGGACCCTGGTGAAGAGCCCATGAGCATGATCGACGACCTCCTCAACGACGCGCGCGAGTCCATGGGCAAGTCCGTCGACGCGACGCGGCAGAAGTTCGGCTCCGTCCGCACGGGGCGCGCGAGCCCGGCGCTGCTCGACCGCATCATGGTCGACTACTACGGCGCCCAGACCCCGCTCAAGCAGCTCGCGACGGTCAACGCGCCCGAGGCCCGGATGCTCACCATCCAGCCCTACGACAAGTCGTCGATCAAGGGCATCGAGAAGTCGATCCTCGAGTCCGACGTCGGCCTCACGCCCTCCAACGACGGCCAGCTGATCCGGCTGACGATCCCCGAGCTCACCGAGGAGCGCCGCAAGCAGCTCGTCAAGGTGGTGCGCGGGATCGCCGAGGAGGGCCGCATCGCGATCCGCAACATCCGGCGCGACACGATGTCCGACCTGCGCGAGCTGCGCGACGCCGGCGAGGCCGGCCAGGACGACGAGCACCGTGCCGAGGAGGCGCTGCAGAGGCTGACCACCGAGAAGGTGGGCGAGCTCGACGCCATCCTCAAGGGCAAGGAAGAAGAGATCCTCGAGGTGTGACGGCCTCCGAGGGCGCCTCCCACGTAGCGATCATCACCGACGGCAACGGTCGCTGGGCCTCCCAGCGGGGGCTGCCGGTCGCCGAGGGCCACAAGGCCGGCGCCGACACGGTCAAGGCGCGGCTGCGCGATGCCGTCGACCTCGGCATCGCCGAGCTGACCGTCTACTCGTTCTCGACCGAGAACTGGTCGCGCCCGCCCGAGGAGGTCACCGCGCTGATGCGGATGTTCTCCCAGCGGATCCTCGGCGAGACGCCCGAGCTCGACTCCGAGGGCGTCCGGATGCGGTTCGTCGGCCGCCGCGCCGGCGTCGAGGAGCAGCTCATCGAGCAGATGGAGTGGGCGGAGCGGATGACCGCCGCCAACGACCGCATCACGCTGTTCGTGGCCTTCAACTACGGGGGCCGGGCGGAGATCGTCGACGCCGCGCGCTCCTTCGACGGCACGACGGAGGAGGAGTTCCGCGCCCACCTCTACGCGCCGGAGATGCACGACCCGGACCTGATCATCCGCACGAGCGGCGAGCAGCGGCTCTCCAACTACCTGCTCTGGCAGTCGGCGTACTCCGAGCTGCACTTCACCGACGTGCTGTGGCCGGACTTCTCGCGCGCCGACCTCGAGGCCGCGCTCGAGCAGTTCGCGGCGCGGCGGCGGCGCTTCGGGGGGCGCTAGGCGTGGGCGCCGCGCGCGCCCGGCGCCCGCGCCGGGATCGCTCCGACCTCTCGGCGCGCGTGCTCGCGGCGATCCCGGCCGCGATCTTCGCCGGCTTCATCGTCTACCAGGGCGGGGCGGTGTTCGCGGTCGGCGTCCTCGCGCTGGGGCTCGTCTGCCTGCACGAGCTCTTCGCCATGTACGAGCGGGTGCTGCCGATCCGCCTCGCCGCGTTCCTCGGGCTCGGCGGGATGGTGGCCGCCGCGGGCTTCGGCGACGAGCGCCAGGTCCTGCTCGCGACCGTGGCGTTCTTCCCCGTGCTCTTCCTGCTCGCGCTGGCGACGCCGGAGCGCGAGGGCGGCCCGTCGCTGACCGCCTCGATGGCGCTGACGGCGTTCGGGACGCTGTGGATCGGGCTCGCGGTCGCCCACGCCGTGCTCCTGCGCCAGCTCGACCACGGCGGCGCGCTCGTCCTCGCCGTCCTCCTCGGGACCTTCCTGGGCGACACGGGCGCCTACGTCGGCGGCCGGCTGCTGGGCACGCGCCGCCTCGCGCCCCGGATCTCGCCCAACAAGACGTGGGAGGGGCTGCTCATCGGCGCCCTGGTGGCCACCTTCACCGTCTGGTGGTTCGGCCTCGGCGCGGAGTGGATGGGCGGCCAGAAGGGGATCCTGCTCGGTCTCGGCGTGGCGGTCGCCGCGCCGCTCGGCGACCTCTTCGAGTCCAAGGTCAAGCGCGACGCGCAGGCCAAGGACGCCGGCTCGCTGTTCGGCGCCCACGGCGGCGCGCTCGACCGCCTCGACGCCGCGCTGTTCTCGCTGGTGGCGGGCTACTACCTGTGGCTGGCGCTGGCGTGAGCGACGTCGATCCCGGGGCGCTGACCCCGCAGGCCAAGCAGGACCGCCAGATGCTCGAGCTGCTCAACGAGCTGCGGGTGGCGCTGCCCGGCGTGCAGATCCTGCTCGGCTTCCTGCTGACGGTGCCGTTCACCGCGCGGTTCGAGGAGACCTCGGACTTCCAGCGCGCCGTCTACCTGGTGATCCTGATCGCCACCGCGTCCTCGACGGCGTGCCTGATCGCGCCGGCGGCCGCGCACCGGCTCCGGTTCGGCAAGCGCGACCGCGAGTACCTGATCAAGACCGCCAACGCCCTGGCCATCGCCGGGCTGGCCTGCCTCGCGGTGGCGATCACCGGCGTCGTCCTGCTCGTCTGCGACTTCGTGTTCGGGACGC
>JAUJME010000373.1 GCA_030447005.1 Solirubrobacteraceae bacterium
CACCGTCGCCAGCCGCACCGCCCGCAAGAACCTCGCCGCCCTCGACGAGACCGCCCGCCGCCTCGCGCGCGAGGGCATCGACCTGGTCGCGGTCGGCGGCGACCGCCCCCAGTTCCGCGACGAGCCGCGCGGCACGGAGCGCGCCGGCATCGAGCGTGCCGGCACGGCACGCCGCCGCGCGGCCGGCGCGGGCGCGGCCGGCGCCATCACGTGGCTCGGCGCCGTGCCCGACGCGGCGCTGCCCGGGCTGTACGCCGGCGCGCGGGCGTTCGTGCTGCCGTCGCTGTACGAGGGGTTCGGCTTGACGGCGCTCGAGGCGATGGCGTCGGGAACGCCGGTCGTCGTCTCCGACCGCGCCGCGTTGCCCGAGGTCGTCGGCGACGCCGCCCTGCTGGTCGATCCCGACGACCCGCCGGCCATCGCCGACGCGGTCCTGCGCGCGATGGACGACGAACGCCTGCGCGCGGCCGGCCCCCAGCGCGCGGCGGCGTTCACGTGGGACAGGACGGCGCAGCGGCTCGACGCGCTGATGCGCCGCCTGGTCGCCGCGGACGCGTAGCGCGCGGCGGCGACGAGGACGCGCGCGGGAAGGCCGCTTCGCCATCCTGACGAGCGATGACCGATGTTCCCGGCCGTGCGCGCCGCCTTCGACCTCGAGCCGGCCGCGGTGCCGGTGCGGGCCCGCGGGTGGCGCTCGCGACCAGCGCGGAGCTTCCCGACCTCGATCCCCACTCGCAGCTCCTCCCGCCCGCGCTCGCGGCCGCGGGCGTCGACGCCGAGCTCGCGATCTGGACCGACCCCGACGTCGACTGGAGCGCGTTCGACGCGGTCGTCGCCCGCTCGACGTGGGACTACTTCGACCGCTCGACCGAGTTCCGGGCGTGGGTCGAGCGCGTCGGCGCGGAGGTCCCGTTCTTCAACCCGCCCGACGTCGTCCTGTGGAACGCGCACAAGCGCTACCTGCGCGACCTCGGCGAGCGCGGCGTCCCCGTCGTCGACACGCTCTCGCTCGAGCCGGGCGACCACGCCGACGTGCCGTTCGCCGAAGCGGTGGTCAAGCCGGCGGTGTCCGGCGGCTCGCAGGCAAGATCCCCGCGCGCGGCGACATCCGCTCGCCGTCCGAGCTCGGCAGCGACGTCCGGCTCGAGGAGGCGTCGCACGAGGCACGGACCGCGGCCCGTGGCGTCCTCGCCGCCGTGGGACACGACGACCTGCCGTACGCCCGCGTCGACCTCCTGCCCGCCGCCGACGGCACGCTGCGCCTCATGAGCTCGAGGTCATCGAGCCGCAGCTCTACCTGCGGTGGGACCCCGCCTCGCCGGCGCGGTTCGCCGCCGCTATCGCAGCCGTCGCACGGTCCGCCTGAACGCGCGGTACGCCGGCTTGGCGACCGGGCGTCCGTCGCGCAGCTTGCGCAGCCCGGCGTACGAGAAGGAGTCGGTCTCGCCCACCGCGGGAGAGAGCCACGTGTACCACCACATGCCGCCGATCCGCAGGCGCCTGCGCTGCCGCGCCAGCGCCGTGAGGACCTCCCGGACGCGCCGCGCCTGCCCGCTCTCGGTCGTCTCCCAGGCGTTCCTGCGCGTGGGGTGGCCCTGGGCGGACGACCAGCTGACCTCCGTGAGCATGAGCGGCTTGTGGGCGTCGCCGTGGCGGCGCATCGTCCGGCGCGCGAGGCGGACGAGCTTGACCACGTTCGAGACCCGGCCGCTGAACGGATGGATCGCCGCCGCATCGAAGAGCCCGCGCGCTCCGGCGCGGTAGAGCGCGGCCAGGTTCTCCCAGCTGCGGTTGGTGACGCCCGCGGCCACGACCGTGGCGTCCGGATCCTCGCGCCTGATCGCCGCGTGGCCGGCGCGCAGGAGCGGCACGTAGGCGTCCGGCCACGACGTCTCGGCGGGAGGGGCGAAGTAGCGGCTGATGTCCGGCTCGTTCCACACCTGCCATGCGCGGATGGCGCGGCGGCGCAGCGCCGGCCGCTCAGCCCACAACGACCCCGTCGGCCCGTACCGCCGGACCGCAGCGCCGACGAACGCACCGTAGGCCGCAGCATCCGGGACCGCGCCCTCGCGGAGGTCGCCGCCCGTCGCCCAGCCCGGCGCCCGGACGAGGACCGGGAACACGGTCACGCCCGCCTGCGCGGCGGCCGCGACGATCCGGTCGGTCGCGGCGAAGTCCACCGGCTCAGTCTGTCGAGGCTGCAGCTCGCGCCAGTAGAACGCGACGCGCATGGAGCGCACGCCCGCTCGGCGCATCAGCCGCGTCTCGCGGTCGAGGTCGGTCTGCGGCGCGAGCAGCGGGCCGTCGCCCATGACGCCGAAGAAGCTCGCAGGCGTGCCCGCCGCGGCCGGCGCGACGGCGCCCGCGAGCGTCGCGGCGAGCACCGCGAACACGGCCAGAAGCACGCGGTGACCCCAGTTCATGGTGCGACGAGGGTGGCATACACTCGCCCGCCGATGGCTCCGCGGGTCGCCCTCGTCCACGACTTCCTGCTCGAC
>JAUJME010000374.1 GCA_030447005.1 Solirubrobacteraceae bacterium
ACACGCCGGGCGCCTGCCAGAAGACGCGCTCGGCGCCCCAGAAGCAGCCCATCCCCACCACGATCGTCCCGAAGCCCTCCGGGAACGGCGGCACGAGCGGGTTGCCGAGCACCTCGTGGCGGGCGGGGACGCGCACCGCCTCGTCGCGACCGGGGAGCGCCTTGCCGGGCTCGGGCATCTGGGTCTTGTGGCGGGTGAAGAACATGCCATCAAGACTAGTGCGGCGCACTAGCCCGGCGGCGTCCTCTCCAGCAGCCGCCGGCCCGCCTCGACGTGCGGCGGGCTCACCCGGCGTTCGCGCAGCACCCACGGCGCGCCGACCGCCGCCTGGGCCACGCCGCGGACGGTGACCCGGTCGCGCGGCAGGCCGGCCAGCTTGCGCGCCGTGTGGGCGAGCGCGGCTCCCGCGGGGCGGCGGAGCCAGGCCGTCCACAGAGCGTTGCGGATCTCCGTCGCCCGTCGGGCGTCGGGATCCCGGCTCGCCGACGCGTGGTGGTGGACGACGACCTCGGGGACGTAGGAGAGCTGCCAGCCCGCGCCGGCGAGGTCGTGACCGAGGACCTCCTCCTCCCCGCCGACCGACAGCCGGCGATGGAAGCCGCCCGCGGCGAGGTAGGCGTCGCGGCGGACCATCGCGCCGCAGGCGATGAAGGAGAGCAGCGGGTGACCGGGCTGACCGGGAGCGGGCGGGAGCGGGCTGCGCCCCATCTGCAGGCAGGTCGGGTCGTCGCGCTCCTCCGGGCCGACCAGGATGTGGCCGTTGACGAGCGCGAGCCGCGGGTGGGCGTCGAGCAGGTCGGCCGCGCGGGTCAGCGCGCCGGGCGCCCACCAGGAGTCGTCGTCGGCGAAGGCCACGTACGGCGTCGTCGCCCGCTCGACCGCGACGTTGCGGGCGGCGGCCCCGCGGTTGTCGTCGAGCTCGATCACCTCGACCCCCGGAGCGCGGGTGCGGACCGCCTCGGCGGTGCCGTCGCGCGAGCCGTTGTCGACCACGACGATCCGCGGGCGCTCGGCGAGCGCCCGGAGGTGGGCGAGCGCGTTGAGGAGGTCCGCCACGCGGTCGCGGGTGACCACGACGACGGTCACGCGCGGGTCGTGGGTGCGGGGCGCGAATGGCATCTCTTCGTCCGTACCCCGCGCGGCGCCCGGGACGCTTTCATCCGGGGAAGTGTCAGACGCCTTGCCTCTTTGCGCGCGCAACCTTTCACTGCGATCTGCTCCGCCGGAGGCAGCTCGAGGCCCGCGGCCCGAGCTTTGAGTCAGGATCCCGCCCATGAGCGAGCGGCTGCGCGCGATCGTCGAGGGGCTCGGGCTGCGCCCGGGCGACCGGGTGCTCGAGATCGGCTGCGGCCACGGGGTCGCGGCGGAGATGGTCTGCGAGCGGCTCGGCGGCGGACGGCTGACCGCGATCGACCGCTCGGCCAAGATGATCGCCGCCGCCGAGCGGCGCAACGCCGCCCACGTGGAGGCCGGGACGGCCGAGTTCCTCGTCGCGCGACTCGAGGCCCTCGACCTCGGCGACCGGCGCTTCGAGCTGATCTTCGCCGTTCGCGTCGGCCTCTTCCATCGCGAGCCCGCCCGGGCGCGCGCGCTCGCCGAGCCGTGGCTGGCGCCGGCCGGGCGGATCCTCTCCTTCTTCGATCCTCCGGCGCGCGTAGGCTCCGCCTGATGCCGGTCGACCCCGCCTTCCTCCCGGTGCAGGCCGCCTTCGAGCGGATCGTGGGCCGCGGGCCGGGCGGCGGCGCGCTCGTCGTCCGGCTCGGCGGCGAGACGGTGGTCGACCTCTGCCGCGGCAGCGCCGACCGTCGCGGCACCCGGCCGTGGACCCCCGAGACGATGGCCGTCTCCTTCTCGACCACCAAGGGCATCGCCTCGACCGTGGTGCACCGCATGGCCGACCAGGGCCGCCTGGCCTACGACGACCCG
The DNA here is from genome assembly GCA_030447005.1 of Solirubrobacteraceae bacterium. The sequence continues at coordinate 1,927 of JAUJME010000374.1, forward strand.
GTGGCCCGCCACTGGCCGGAGTTCGGCGCCGGCGGCAAGGAGCGGGTGACCATCCGCGAGCTGATGTCGCACCGCGCCGGGCTCAGCAGCGTGCAGGCGGTCGCCAGCCGCGCGGAGGACCTGCTCGACCACGTCGCGATGGAGGAGCGGCTGGCCGCCCGCGAGACCCGCGCGCCGACGAAGCGCAGCGCCTACCACGCCATCACCTACGGGTGGCTGATCTCGGGGCTGCTGCGCCGGGTCACCGGCCGCGGTATGCGCGACCTGGTGGCGACGGAGCTCGCCGGCCCCCTCGGCGTCGACGGGCTGCACATCGGGGCGCCGGCGACGGCGCGCAACCTCGTCGCCGAGCCCGTCGGCTCGGCGCTGCGCCACCTCGGGTCCGCGGCGCAGGTGCTCACCCCGCTGTGGACGCGGGCGACGGTGGCCCGGACCGCGTTCGACGCGCTCCACCTCCGCGGCTTCGACCGGCTGTTCGAGGGCGACGAGCCGCCCATCTGGACGACGGAGATGCCGGCGGTCAACGGCACCTTCTCGGCCGGCGCCCTCGCCCGGCTCTACGGCGCGCT
>JAUJME010000375.1 GCA_030447005.1 Solirubrobacteraceae bacterium
GGCCATATGCGGGGGAACGACGCAGTAGATCACGTCCGCGATGCTACTCCTGTCCGCGGCGGCCGTCGCTCGACCATTCGTCCAACCGGCGCCCGCGCGCTCATGCCCGGCCGCCGACGACGACGCGGGGACGGTCCTCGCGCTCAGGCAGCCGGTGCCAGCGACAGGCTGCCCTGTGCGTCGGCGGTGGCGTTGGCGTGCAGCTCGGCGGGATCGAGCTCGTCGAGCTCATAGCCGTTGGCCTCGCGGCGCAGGCCGCCCGCCTCGTCGGAGAGGTCCACTTCGAAGCGGTACCAGCTCAACTCCCACATGACGGTGATCCGCACCACGCTGGGCCGGTCGCCCAGCGGTCGTACGCAGACGTCGGGCGCGCCGAGCGACCGCGCGACTCCGGCCACCGTGCGTGGGAACTCGGACACGTTGAAGAGGTCGACCGCCCGCTGCATCTTGAGGTCGGCGTTGGTAGGCACCGCCCGGACGTGGCGGGGATGGCTGCCGTCGGCCCGCTGGCCGGCCGGCACCGCCGCCGGCTCGGAGCCCGACTCGCGACGGCGCCCGGACGGCTCCGGTTCCGGCTCGGCAGCGGCGGCGGCATCGGCGGCCTGCTCGCGCGCGCGCTCGCGATGAGCGCGGAGCCGGTCCCACCAGCCGCGCCCGCGGCCCTCCTGACGGGCGCCGCCGACGCCGAGCTCGTCCATGCCGGCTTCACGGATCCAGCCCTCGTGCTGCGCACGAGGGATGCACAGCTCGCAGACCTGCCGGCGGACGCCGCCGGCGAGGAAGGCATCGGGGTGCTCGCCGCGCAGCAGCGTGCGGCCGCACACGTCACAGGACATCGCCGCGTAGTCGGCGCGGATGCTGCGCGTCTCAACCATTGGCGCCGAGGCTACCAACGCCCAGGCGCCCGATGGTCGTCACGCCTTGACCTGCTCGCTCTCGGCGGCCGTTTCGGCCACCAGCTTGGCCGCGAGGTGGGCCGGCACCTCCTCGTAGCGCAGGAACTCCATCGTGTACTCGCCCTGCCCGCCGGTGATCGCGCGCAGGTCGGGGGCGTAGGTGAGCAGCTCGGCCATCGGGACCTCGGCGCGCACCTCGGCCATGCCGGCCGGAGACACCTCCGTGCCCATCGGGCGTCCGCGCCGCGACGAGAGATCGCCGATGACGTCTCCCACCGAGGAGTCCGGGACCGAGGCGACCACGCGCATGACCGGCTCGAGCAGGACCGGCTGCGCCCGCGACAGCGCCTCGCGCATCGCCAGTCCGGCGGCGAGCTTGAACGCCATCTCGGAGGAGTCGACGGCGTGGGCGGAGCCGTCCTGCAGGCGGACGCGCACTCCCTTGACGGGGTGGCCGCCGAGAACGCCGTGGCTCATCGCCTCGCGGATGCCCTTCTCCACCGCGGGGATGAAGCCGCCGGGGATGACGCCGCCGCGGATCTCGTCGACGAACTCGAAGTCGCCCTCGGCCAGCGGCTCGACGGCGATGTGGCAGTCGCCGAACTGGCCGCGCCCGCCCGTCTGCTTCTTGTGGCGACCGTGCCCCTTGGCGGGCACGCGGATCGTCTCCTGGTACGGCACCCGGGGCGGCTTGAGCGTCACTTCGACGCCGAAGCGCGCCCGCATCCGCTCGACGACGACCTCGACGTGCAGCTGCGACAGGCCGGCGACGATCTGCTCGCCGGTCTGCGCGTCGCGGTGCAGGTCGATCGTCGGGTCCTCCTCCTGCAGGCGGCGCAGGGCGGTGAAGACCTTGTCCTCGTCGCCCTTGGACTTCGGCTCGATGTGGAAGGCCATCACCGGCGCCGGCAGCGGGATCGTCGGCATGGTGATCGCCTCGTCGCGGTCGGCGAGCCAGTCGCCCGCGCGCGTCTCCTTGAGCTTGGCGACCGCGCCGATGTCGCCCGGGCCGAACGCGTCGGCGTGGCCGAGCTCCTTGCCCTGCGGGACGAGCAGCTGGCCGACGCGCTCCTTGCAGTGCGCGCGGGTGTTGAGCACCTGGGAGTCGTGGTGCAGGACGCCCTGGTAGACGCGGAAGAGGTTGATGCGGCCCGCGAACGGGTCGGCGCGCGTCTTGAAGACGTAGGCGAAGGTCTCCTTGGTCTCGTCGGGCTCGAGGACCGTCTCGCCCGCCTCGAGCGGCCCGTGCTGGACGGGCGAGGGCAGGTCGTCGACGAAGGCGTCGAGCAGCCGGTTCGTGCCGAGGTGCGAGGTCGCCACGCCGCAGGTCACCGGGAAGACGTGGCCGTGGTCGGTGCCGTCCTCGAGCGCCTGGACGATCTCGTCGTGGGAGATCGGCTCTCCCTCGAGGTAGCGCTCCATCAGCGCCTCGGAGTTCTCGGCGACCTCGTCCATGAGCTTCTCGCGGTACTCCTGGGCGAGCTCGGCGAGGTCGTCGGGGATCGGGATCTCCGAGCAGTTGTCCTTGCCCGACCCGTCGTAGGCGTAGGCCTTCATGTCGACGAGGTCGATCAGCCCGCGGATCTCGTGTTCGGCGCC
>JAUJME010000050.1 GCA_030447005.1 Solirubrobacteraceae bacterium
GAGCCGACGTTGCCGTAGGCGGTCGAGAAGAGGGCGTTCGTGCCCAGGACCCGTTCGAGGCCGGGAAGGCGGCGCTGTGCCATGCGACGGGTGAATATAGGGCGGCGCGGCGTCAGCCCGCCAGCGCCGCGCGCGCCTCCTCGAGCGACTGCTCCTGGGCGGCGAGCCGCCGGCTCGTGGTGGCGTCGAGCGGCGTGCCGGTGCCGTAGGCGGCGAGGGCCCGGCGAGCCTCCCGGAGGGCCTCGGCGGCGTCGGCGGCGGGGCCGTCCGGGGCGTTTGAGAACGCGTCGAGCGCGCCGTCGAGGCCCGCGATCGCCTGACGGCCCGCGGCCGAGCCCGCCCCGCGGTCGTCGAGCCAGGCGTCGATGGCGGCGGCGAGGTGCCCGGCACCGGCGTCGGCGGCGGTACGGAGCTGGGCGGGGTCGGGCTGTGGCGCGGGCTGCGGCTCGTCCTCCTCCGGCACCTCGGAGAGCGCTGCGGGCTCCTCATCGAGATCCTCGATCGTCCCGCGCGATCCGGCACCGGCGCCGCGCGCGACCCACCCCGCGGCGAAGGCGGCGACGAGGAGGGCGAGGACGATGAGCTGCTCGGCCATCCGTGCAGCCTGTCAGGTGCGGGCGAACGGCGGCGGGTGAGGGAGGGAGTCGTCCCCAACGTGACACGAAGCCTCGGCCGGCAGGCGATTGTCACTTTGTGGTCGCTCTGCGACCCAAAGGTGGCAATGAGCCACGCGACCGGCCGGGTTGTCACGTTGTGGCGGACCCGGTGGGACCCGCCTCCCTCACCAGCCGCAGTTGACGTCGCACCACCGGCGCGCCCCCGAAGAGACGCGCCGGCGACCGCAACGAGCGAGCTAGGCGATCAGCGGGATGATCAGCAGGGCGACGATGTTCGCCACCTTGATCATCGGGTTGATGGCCGGGCCCGCGGTGTCCTTGAAGGGGTCGCCGACCGTGTCGCCGGTGACCGAGGCGGCGTGGGCCTCGGAGCCCTTGCCGCCGAACGCGCCGTCCTCGATGAGCTTCTTCGCGTTGTCCCACGCGCCGCCGCCGGCGGTCATCAGGACGGCGAAGAAGAGGCCGACGATGATGACGCCGATCAGCAGGCCGCCGAGGGCCTTGACGGAGAGGATGCCGACGATCACCGGGATGACGATCGGGATCAGCGACGGGATGATCATCTCGCGCTGGGCCGACTTGGTGACGATGTCGACGCACTGGCCGTACTCGGGCTTCTCCGAGCCGTCCATGATCCCCGGCTTCTCGCGGAACTGCCGGCGGACCTCCTCGACCACGGCGCCGCCGGCGCGGCCGACCGCCTCCATGGAGAGGGCGGCGAACAGGCAGACCATCATGCCGCCGAGCAGGAGGCCGATGAGGACCTCCGGGTCGTCGAGCGCGAAGGTGAACCGCTCCACGCCGAGCTCGTCCTGGAGCTCGATCTTGAACGCCGCGAACAGCACGAGCGCCGCGAGGGCGGCCGAGCCGATCGCGTAGCCCTTGGTGACCGCCTTCGTCGTGTTGCCCACCGCGTCGAGCGGGTCGGTGACGTTGCGGACGTCGTCGGGCATGTCGGCCATCTCGGCGATGCCGCCGGCGTTGTCGGTGATGGGCCCGAACGCGTCGAGCGCCACGATGAGGCCGGTCAGCGAGAGCTGGGCCATGACCGCCACGCCGATGCCGTAGATCCCGGCCAGCTCGTTGGCGGCGAAGATGCCGAGCACGATCACGATCGCGGGCAGCGCCGTGGCCTGGAGGCCCTGGGCGAGGCCCTGGATGATGTTCGTCGCGTGGCCCGTCTGGGACGCCTCGGCGGTCTTCTTGACCGGGCCGAAGCGCGTCGACGTGTAGTAGTCGGTGATCACGAACAGCGCCGCGGTGACCGCGAGGCCGACCAGGGCGCAGAGGTAGATGTCGGTGACGCTCGGCCCGCCGCCGCCCTGGAGGTCGTCCATCATCCAGGCGGTGACCGGGTAGAACGCCAGCGCCGCCAGCAGGCCGGAGAGGATCAGGCCCTGGTAGAGGGCGCGCTCGACGTTGCCGGTCTTCGACTTGACGACGAAGGTCCCGATGATCGAGGCGATGATCGACACGCCGCCGAGGACGAGCGGGTACAGCACGACGCCCGAGGAGTCCTGGAAGGTGAGGACGCCGAGCAGCATCACGGCCACCGCGGTGACCGCGTAGGTCTCGAACAGGTCGGCCGCCATGCCGGCGCAGTCGCCGACGTTGTCGCCCACGTTGTCGGCGATGACCGCCGGGTTGCGCGGGTCGTCCTCGGGGATGCCGGCCTCGATCTTGCCCACGATGTCGGCGCCGACGTCGGCGCCCTTGGTGAAGATGCCGCCGCCGAGGCGGGCGAACACGGAGATCAGCGAGCCGCCGAAGCCGAGGCCGACGAGCGCGTCGACCGCGTCCTTCTCGTCGAGGTCGAGCAGGCCGGTGAGGATCCCGTAGTAGCCCGCGACGCCCAGCAGCGCGAGGCCGACGACGAGCATGCCGGTCACCGCGCCGCCGCGGAAGGCGACGTCGAGCGCCGGGCTGATGCCGCCCCGGGCCGCCTCCGCCACGCGGGCGTTGGAGCGCACGGAGACGTTCATGCCGATGTAGCCGGCGGCGGCGGACAGCGCGCCGCCGATCGCGAAGCCGATCGCCACCTCGATGTTCTGCAGCAGCAGGACGGCGACGAACAGGACGACGCCGACGATGGCGATCGTGCGGTACTGGCGGTTGAGGTACGCCGAGGCGCCCTCCTGGATGGCGAGCGACAGCCCGCGCATCGTCTCGTTGCCGGGCGAGAGCGCCAGCAGCGCGCGGGAGGTCACCGCCCCGTACACGACGGCGGCCAGCGCGCAGACCAGCGCGACGATGACCCCGTAGTCGGTCAGGAACTCAGACAAGGAAACCCCTCTGGATCAGGTTGGAGTGGCGCCCGCACGGACCCGCGAGGCGCCGGGAGAGAAAAGCCCGAAGCGGCAGCCGGAGGCCGCCGCGGAGCGCGGGAGCATATCGGCGCGGACGGCGGAGCGGCCCCGTGAAGGCCCTACTGACCCGGGATCCAGAGCCGCCCGGAGCGCTGGGCGTCACCGGGCTGACCCGGCGACGGCGGCTGCGGCGCCGCCGGTCCGGGCTGCGGCGGCGGCGGCGCGGCGCCCTCGGCGCCGGCGCCGGCGGCGCCGCTCGAGCGCGCGTAGTGCATCTGGAGCTGGGCGAGCGCGTCGCGGATGGGGCCGAGCTGCGGGCCGTGGAGCGGCTCGAGCAGCGGCATGAGCGCACGGGCCCCCTCGATGCCGAGCCGCACCTGATCCCAGGCGGGCTCGGGGCCTTGGCCGGGAGGGGCGGTCAGCCCCGCTTTGCGGGCGGAGAGGTTGATCAGCGAGACGACGGTCTGCAGCAGCACGTCGTCGACGGTGACGCGCTCCATCTCGGCCTCGAGGGCGGCCAGCTCCTCCTCGCTGAATTCGGGCTGCCCCTGGGGCGGTTCGCCGGTGCTCATCGCGTGATCTCCTCGGTGGAAAAGGTGGAACGGGTCTCGTCGACGCACTGGGCGTAGACCTCGGCCGGGGTGGCGCCCGCGTCGATCAGCCGCCGCTGGCGCTGGGCGCCGTTGAGCTCGGGCAGCGGGACGCTGGCCCCGCTCCACGCGCACAGTCGCTCGACGACCTCGGAGGCGTCGAACTCCTCGATCCGCGGCCCCTCGAGGTCGAGCAGGCGGCCGTCGAGCCCGTAGCGGATCGCGCGCCACACGTTCTCCTCGATCAGCCGGCCTGGGAGGTCGGGCGGCGTCTCGCCCGCGTCGACCTCGCGCAGCGCCTGGGCGACGCACGCGGCGATCAGCTCGCCGAGCGCGTCTGACTCCGGCGCGGTCATCTGGGCGTCGCAGATGCGGACCTCGACGGTGCCGAAGGTGTGGTGCGGGCGCACGGACCACCACAGCTGCGTGAACTCGACGATCGAGTTCGTGCGCGCGAGCAGGTCGACGTAGCGCTCCCACGCGTCCCACGAGCCGAAGACGTCCGGGATGCCGCAGCGCGGGAAGGACTTCGTGAAGGTCTGGCTGCGCGCGGAGTGCAGGCCGGAGTCGCGGCCGTCGACGTACGGCGAGTTGGCGCTCGCGGCGAGCAACAGCGGCAGGATCGGCCGCAGCCGGTCGCAGACCTTCACGGCGCGGTCCCCGCCCCGCACGCCGACGTGGACGTGCATGGAGAACGTGTTGTTGCGCCGCGCGACGTACTGGAGCCCCTCCTCCACGCGCCGGTAGTGCTCCGTCTCGATGATGTGCTGCTCGCGGTAGTCCGACAGCGGGTGGGTGCCGGTCGAGCCGAGCGCGACGCCGTGGTCGCGGGCGTGGGCGAGGATCGCGGCGCGGCGCTCCTGCTGGCGGCGGCGGGCGTCGGCGACGTCCTCGCCGCGGCCCGAGACGATCTCGAGCTCGGAGGAGATGAGCTCCCCGGCGATCGCCTCGCGCAGGACGGGATGGTCGGCGGCGGCGTCGCGCAGGCGCTCGAACGCGGGGATGAGCTGGAGCGTCTCGGGATCGAGCAGCGCGAGCTCCTCCTCGATGCCGACGGTCCCGTCGACGGAGCCCTCGAACGTCTCGCGGGCGGCGGCCAGGTCGATCATCCGGGTGCCTAGGTCAGGTAGAAGTACAGCGCGTAGAGGAGGTCCACGGCGGGGCTCGACGTGTGGACGGTGACCTCCGGCGGGACCTGCAGCAGCGCTTCGGAGTAGTTGAAGATGATCTTCACGCCGGCGTCGACCAGCGTCTCGGCGAGCGCCTGGGCCGCCTGGGTGGGGACGGCGAGGACGCCGACGACGATGTCCTCCTCGTCGACGACCGCCTTGAGCTCGTCGTTGTGGCGCACGATCTGCGTTCCCACCTTCTGGCCGACCTTGGACGGGTCGGTGTCGAAGATCGCCACGACGCGGAAGCCGTGGTCGGCGAAGATGTCCGAGGACGCGATCGCCTTGCCGAGGTGGCCCGCGCCGAACAGCGCGATGTTGTGCTGGCCGCTCGTGCGCAGGATCTTGCGGATCTGCGAGACGAGCGAGTCGACGTTGTAGCCCACCCCGCGCTTGCCGAACTTGCCGAAGCCGGACAGGTCGCGGCGGATCTGCGTCGAGTTGACGTGCGTGTAGTCCGAGAGCTCCTGGGAGGAGATCGTCTCCTTGCCCATCTTGCGCGCCTGGGTGAGGACCTGGAGGTAGCGCGACAGGCGCGCGGCGACGCCCAGGGACAGCCGGTCCGCGAAGACCTCGGAGCCGTCGCCCGGCGCCTCGCCTTCGCCGGAGCGGGTGGCAACGTCACCGAAGCTCATCGCGAGCCACTCTAGCCCTTTGCCCCGGCGAGCCTGGCTTCGAGGGCGGCCTCGTCGACGTGGTACTCGAACAGCTCCTCGCCGTCGAGGCAGACCACCGGGATGCGGACGAGATAGGCCTTGTGGAGGGCGTCGTCGAGGGTGATGTCGCGCTCGACGAGCTCGAAGGGCGAACGGGCGCGGACCCGCTCGAGCGCCTCGCGCGCCTCGTCGCAGAGATGACAGCCCGGCCGGCCGTAGAGGACGACGGTCGGGCTCACGGCCGCGCGAAGGCCTCCGAGGCCCGCTCGGTCGGCGCCCGCTGGCGCGGCGCCCACGCGCGGACGCGGAAACCGAGCCTCCCCGCCCCGAGCTCCTTGCGGGTCGCGGCGGGGAGCGTGTAGGCGTACTCGGCGGGCAGCAGCTCGCGGGCGCCGCGCGGGGGCGTGAGGCGGCGCACGACGCCCTCCCCCGGCCGGACGAGCTCGAGGACGAGGCGCTCGGCGGGCTGGAACGCGGTCCCGGCGGCCAGCGGGTCGCCGCGGTCGAACGCCCCGAGCGCGAAGCGCACGCCGGTGACCTCCTTGCCGTCGCGGACCAGGCGCAGCGGGCCGACCGCGACCCGCGCGGGCCGCGCGGGCGCCCGGGCGAACGGCACGGCGAGCAGGATGCGCCCGGCCGCGTCGGCGACGAGCAGGCGCCCGGCGCGCGCCCCGCGCCGGGCGCGAAGCCGGGCGCGGGCGGGCCGGCCGGGGCGCAGGCGCAGCCGCGCCGGGCGGACCGTGGCGCCGCGCGGGGCGATCAGGCGCACGGTGAGGGCGCGGGTGGCGCTCAGGCGGAGCGCGGCGCGGGCGGGCGGGGCGAGCGCGGTGGGCGTCGCGGTGACCGGGGGCATGGCCGGCGGTGGGGCGGCGGGGGCCGGCAGGGCGCCCGCCCCGGCGGCCTCGGCGGGCAGGACGGCGCCCTCCTCCCCGCCGGGCCGCGCGGTGGCGAGCAGCCGCGCGCGCAGCTCTGCGGGGCCGAGGCCCGGCTCGGCGCGGGCGAGGCGCGCGGCGGCGGCGGCGGTGAGCGCGGCGGCGACGGCGCCGCCGCCCGCCGCCGCCGGCCGCCCGGCGGGGTCGACGGGCAGCGCCGCGCCGGGCGCGGCGACGTCGGGCTTCGGCGTCCCGTCGAGGGCCGGGCCGCGCGAGGAGAACGGCGAGGGCGCTGAGCCGGGGCGGACCGCCGCGGCACCGGGGCGCGAGACGGTCACCCGCGTGCCGGCGTCGCGCTCGAGCAGCGCCCGGGCGGCCTCCCCCGTGAGCCCGATGACCGGCACGGCGGCGCGGCCGGCCGCCAGGGCGGGCAGCGTTCGCCGCTCGCGCGGCTCGGCGACGCCCGCGGCGCCCGCGCCGGCCGCCGCCGCCGCGGCGGCCTGGGCGCCGGGCTCGGCGCCGGCGCGGACGACCGCGAGCGTCCCCTGCAGCCGCGGGCCGCCCGGCTCGAGCAGCTCGGCCGGGTCCGTGGCGGTGACGGGCGCCGAGAGCGGCAGCGCCTCGGCGGGCGGCGCCCCGGCCAGCACGGCGCCGCCGCGGGCGATCCGCTCGGAGCCCGCCCGCAGCTCGACCCGCGGCAGCGCGCCGGCCGCCGACAGCGCCCCGGCGGCGACCGCCTGCGCCGCCGCCCCGGGCGAGCCGACCGTCCCGCTCGGCGGGCGCGCCGGGCCCTCGTTGCCCGCCGGCGCGACGACGAGCGTGCCGAGCCCGGCGGCGCCGCGTACCGCCTCCGCCTCGGGCGAGCCGGCGAACCCGGCGTACGGCGCGTTGACGGCGACGAGGGCGACCGGCGCGTGGTCGCTGGGATCGCCGTCCCCGTCGGGATCGACGGCACGCTCGAGCCCGGCGAGCAGCCGGTCGGAGGTGGCGTACTCCTCCGCCTGGGCGGCGTCGGGGCCGGCCTGGAGGGCGGCGACGCGGATGGGCAGCACCCGCTCGCCCGCCCCGGCCAGCACGCCGGCCAGCGCGGTGCCGCTGCTCTCGCGGCGGCGGGGGTCGCGCGGGTCGGCGCCCGGCGAGGTGTCGGCGTCGCCGTCGACGGCGTCGTGGCCCGGCGCGAGCTCCGCGGCGCCCGGCGCGACGCCGGCGGCCAGCAGGGCGACGGGCGCCGGGCCGGGGGGCGGCGCCGGCGCGCGGCGGACGGCGCCCCCGGCGAGCGCGGGCTCGGAGACCGCCGGATAGAACCGCCGCACGGGCTGCGCGCGCACGCCGAGGCTCGAGATCGCGGCGAGGTCGCTCGTCTGCACCGTGGCGGCGAAGCCGTTCCAGGTGCGCTCGAACTCGACGACGTCCTCGAGCTTCACCCCGCGGGCGTCGAGCGCGCCGCGCAGCGCCTTGGCCTCCCGCCGCAGCGAGGCGACGTAGGCGCGCTGCTCGGCGGCGTCGAGCCGGCGCGTGGCGACGACCGCGCCGAGCGCCGGGCGCCCGAGCTCGAGGAGCACCCGCTGGCGCTCGCCCGCGGGCTCGCGCGGGGAGCGCCCGTCGTAGGGGACGGCGTCGGCGAGCGCCGGCGGGGCGCCGGGCGCGCTGCCGCCCTCGCCGCCGGTTCCCGCGCCGCCGGCCCCCGCCAGCACGACGGCGAGGAGCAGCAGTGCGGCCAGCACGCCGCGGCCCGGCCACGTGCCGGCCAGCCACCGGGCGGCGCCGGCGATCGCGTTCCGCGCCCGCGCCACGGTCAGGCCGCGAGGTGGGCGCGGCGGGAGCCCGTCGCGTAGGCGTCGAGGTCGAGGTAGTCCGGGAACGGCACGGGCGCCACCCAGCGCGCGGCCGAGGCGATCATCGCCGCGTTGTCCGTGCAGAGCTCGGGCGGCGGAACGTGGACCGTCGCGCCGAGCGCCGCGGCGCGCTCGCGCAGCCGCGCGTTGGCCGCCACGCCCCCGCCGATCGACAGCCGGTCGAGCCCCGTGGCCTCGAGCGCGCGCTCGACCCGCGCCATCAGCGCCTCGACGATCGCGTGCTCGTAGCTCGCGGCGAGGTCGGCGGCCCGCTCGCGCGTGCCCGCCTCTCCCAGGTCGCGGACCGTGTAGAGCAGCGCGGTCTTCAGGCCGGCGAACGAGAAGTCGAGGCCGGGCACCCGGGCGGCGGTCGGGAAGGCGAAGGCGGCCGGGTCGCCCTCGAGGGCCAGGCGAGAAAGGGCCGGCCCGCCGGGGTAGCCCAGGCCGAGCAGCCGCGCGACCTTGTCGAAGGCCTCGCCCGCCGCGTCGTCGAGCGTCGCGCCGAGGACCGCGTGGCCCGCGTGGTCCTCGACCCGGGCCAGGAGCGTGTGGCCGCCCGAGGCGATCAGGCAGACGAAGGGCGGCGCGAGCGGCTCGGGCCCGAGGAAGCTTGCCGCGACGTGGCCCTGGAGGTGGTCGACCGGGGCGAGCGCCAGCCGGTGCGCGGCCGCGAGCGCCTTGGCGGTGGCGACGCCGATCAGCAGCGCGCCGACCAGGCCGGGGCCCTGCGTCACCCCGACCAGCTCGACGTCGCCCATGCCGATCCCGGCCCGGGCGAGCGCCTCGTCGACGATCGCGTTGACGTTCTCGAGGTGGTGGCGCGACGCGACCTCGGGCACCACGCCGCCGAAGACCTCGTGGACCGCCTGGGAGGAGACGACGTTCGACCGGACCTCCCCCGCGCGCGTCATCACGGCCGCGCAGGTGTCGTCGCAGCTCGTCTCGAGGGCGAGGATCACCGCAGCCCGGGGCGGAAGCCGGGGACGTCCTCGAGCGAGCCGCGCAGGGTGGCGGGCGTGCGCCACATGATGATCGCGTCCTCGCCGTTGTCCTGGTAGTAGCGCCGCCGCACGCCGGCCGAGCGGAAGCCGAAGCGCTCGTAGAGGGCGATCGCGCCACGGTTGGACTCGCGGACCTCGAGGGTGAGCTGCGCA